>JAOASV010000226.1 GCA_030158535.1 Sediminibacterium sp. | reverse complement strand
ATCTGTTGTTGCGCTGTTTGAAGCGGCGGTTGTGCCGCTTGCATTTTGTTTACATGCAGCAGCCAGTAATAAAAATGCTTCTTTAGACTGTACTTGTTGAGCAGGGATCCATTGTAATTGCATAAGCGCTAATTGGTGTGCAAAGTTACAATAACTTGCGCTTAAGCACTATCTTTACCTGACTTAAAGTGTAGTTATGTTGGATCCCATTATTAAAGTAGAAAACCTCACTAAAAAATACGGCGATTTCGAAGCCGTTAAAGGGCTCAGTTTTGAAGTGTATCCTGGTGAAATATTTGGCCTATTAGGACCAAATGGCGCCGGAAAATCTACCACACTTGAAATTATTGAAACCCTACGCGAAAAAACCAGCGGTCAAGTAACCGTTAACGGTATTGATATTGAAAAAGATCCTGCAGCAGTAAAGAAAATCATTGGTGTTCAATTACAAACAGCGGGTTTTTATCCGGGTCTTAATTTAATAGAGTTACTAGATTTATTTGCCGGGTTATACAATGAAAAAATAGATCCCATGGCAATACTTGATAGTGTGAACCTTAGGGATAAAGCAAAAGCAAAATTTAAAGAATTGAGTGGTGGGCAAAAACAACGTTTTTCAATTGCAACTACTTTAATTAACAAGCCAATTTTAATTTTTTTAGATGAGCCTACAACAGGACTAGATCCCCAGGCACGCAGAAATTTATGGGACCTCATCAGATCCATTAGAGATAATGGCACAACGGTGGTTATTACCACACACTATATGGATGAAGCTGAAATTTTATGTGATAGGGTGGCCATTGTTGATAGTGGAAAGCTAATAGCCATTAACACCCCCGATCAATTGATTGATGATTTAGTAGCAGGAGGTTTTGAAAAACCAAAGGAAGTAAAGCAGGCCAATTTAGAAGACGTGTTTATTCAATTAACAGGACACGCACTAAGAGAAGCATAAATTTAAAAGCATGGAAAAAGATCCTAGATATCCAATTGGAAAATACGAAGCACAGCCTTTTTCGCAGGCACAAAAGAAAATGTGGCTTGCTGATATTCAGTTTTTACCAAATGAACTTGAGCAGTCTATCGAAAATTTAGACGAAGCACAACTACATACCCCTTACAGAGATGGGGGTTGGACTGTGCACCAACTCGTGCATCATATGGCGGATAGTCATATGAATTCTTTTATTAGGTTTAAACTTGCTTTAACGGAAGATAACCCTACCATAAAGCCTTACGAAGAAAACGCTTGGTTAGAAACAGCCGATGTAGTTAAAGAGCCCATCAATGTTTCTATTACCTTACTTTATGCACTGCACAAACGTTGGTTAACTCTACTTCAAAACATGTCTGACGCTGATTTTGAAAAAACATTGTTTAATCCACAACGTAGAGGTCAAATAACACTATGGGATATGCTTGGTATTTATGCATGGCATGGTAAACACCATGTAGCGCATATCAAAACATTAAAAGAAAACAAGGGCTGGTAATATTTATACATTGGCAATGAGAGAGCAGCGCTGGAAAAAGATTTCTTCTAAAAAAGTATTTGAAGACAAGTGGTTTAAAGCTAGGGCCGACGCTTGTCAGTTTCCGGATGGAAGAATTATTGATCCGTATTACGTGGTTGAACTTCCTGATTGGGCCAATGCTGTTGTAGTGACACCTAACAATGAAATTGTTTTAGTAAAACAATACCGTTACCCTGTAGATGCAGTAACGCT
>JAOASV010000225.1 GCA_030158535.1 Sediminibacterium sp. | reverse complement strand
GTAATTGCTGCATTGATTTGCGCTATATCATGCTGCGCTTGATGTAACGAATCTGCATCTTTAGTAAAATCAATCACTGGTTTATTTTGCCTTGCTGGCCTATTAAATGCTTGACCATAATTTGCAGTAGCATTTTTAAAACCACCATGCCAAAGTTCAAAAGCACCAGCAGGGGTAACACCTGCGCCATAATCAATTCTATCGCCCATTTTACCGGTAACATCATAAGAGAAACGAGCTTCTGTAAGCTCCTGCCACTGGCCATTGGCGCCGTTTTGAATCCACTGATTTCCAAACAAAGCTTTTCTTTCTAGCTGCCCATTAACGCCAACAAAGTTTTCACTAAATGAGTATAAGCCGCGCAAATTTTTCCCGTCTTTTGGTGCCGAAAAACTAGCTATCAATTTCCATTTTTGTTTTTCAGGAATATAAAAATAACCCGTGTAAATAGTGGTTTGAGAAGCCGAGTCTGTTAATGCAGTTACTAAAAACTTATACGTTGTTTCGGTTTTCCATGGATACACTAAATGACTATGTCCACCCGTGCCTTCATTGCCAAAATCGTTGGTAATCACACTATCGCCTTTTGCAAGTAACACCACTCTATTTTCAGCACCTACTTTATTACGGTCTACGGCTTCATTACCCGCGTCCCACACCGAAAATATCACGCGTCTTTCCTTTTCACTATTCACTTGTATACCAAAATAACCGCGGGCAAAACCACAGGCCATATAATAGGTGTGTATAGGATCAAAACCAGCAGGGACCGTTATCTCATTGTAAAAAGAAACCGTTTTAACGCTATCCGCTACCGGATATTTTAAATGCACCGATGCCGCATTACGTCTTGGCTTGTGGTTGTAATGCATATTTTCAATAGCAGTGCCACCAAGCAAAATACCTGCAATAGACGCCTGCATGCGCGCCGTGTTTTTAGGCACTGATAGTGTAATTTGAACAAACCCTGTATCAGCTATTAAAACCTTGCCAAGTGTAAGCGTTGTAAATTTATTGGTAGCCGGAAGCACCGCTTTTAACATTGTAGCGCCAACACTTACACGAATAGGCAGCGCCCATTTATTAGCAAACTGTAACTGAACGCGCAATTCTCCAGCCTTTCTAACTTTTACAAAAAAATGAATTTGCTTAACCGCTTGTTTCCATTTGTAATAATCAGGATTCCCTTTTACAAATTGGGCTTCCTCTTCTTCATCCGCTAATTGTAAACCGTTATTTAGTGGCGTGATGTAAGCAGTTGTAACAGACAACACACTATCACGCTGTGCAAATAAATTAGCACTGAACATCAAAAACAAAACAACAATAAAAATATTTTTTTTCATAGGTGTATTTTTAAGAAGCCTCAAACCAAATGGATTTTGTATTATCTGGCTCTGCATTATAATTTATAAATAATTCGTCACCGGCAGCTACTGGCTTAACGGTGGTTATAGAAATAGTTGCGTTGTCAAAATCCATTTCATACACACAGTTGGCTGCATAAGAATGATTGTAAATGGAGAGGTAACCAAGTGCCACACAAGCCGACAATAAATCGTCACCCCACTCAAAAATATAATCATATAAAATAGTCTTTTCGAGTTCCGCCCTTTCTGTAGGATTCACCACCAGCACCGGCGAAATTTCTATGGTGGTGCCCACCTCAATACTTTCGGTCGCAAATACACCTCTTCCGCGCTGATTAGATGGGGCAATGGTTAAAATGGGTAATATCATATAAATCAATGTCAGATATGAAGATACAGCCTCTTTTCATATCATTTAATATGGACGATTCACAAATGATGACTAAATTGCGCCCATGTCTTTGGAGCTCGACCAATTAAATATCAACGAACAGTTCGAACAGCTCATCGCTAAAGAAGATAAGCTAGAAATCAAAGAGTTTCTAGACGATCAAAATATTAGCGATGTGGCGGAGCTTATCAATGAGTATCCCGAGTATGAGGCCCAAATTATTGCCAACATGGCCATTCACAGAGCGGCTAGCGTTTTCAAAATTTTGGATATTGCCCAACAAAAAGACATTGTCAAAGAACTGCCTTCTTCAAAAACCGCCGAGTTATTAAATGAACTTCCTGCCGATGATAGAACCGACTTTTTGGAGGAACTACCTAAAGCGGCTATTCGTGATTTAATTAAATTACTCGACCCCGAAGAAAGAAAAATCACACTGGCCATGCTTGGCTACCCCGAGGATAGTGTAGGCCGTTTAATGAACCCCGATTACGTTTACATTTACGCGCATAATACCGTAACTGAAGTTTTTGATACTATCCGAAAGTTTGGCAAAAATTCAGAAACCATTGATGTTATTTATATCATTGATCAAAAAGGTGAACTGGTAGACGACATCAGAATCAGAGACGTAATTTTAGCAGCGCCTAATAAAAGAGTGGATGAAATTATTGATGGCAGAGTTGTTTCACTAAATGTACATGACGATCAGGAGCACGCCAACCAGGTGTTTAAAATGAACAACCGTGTGGCACTTCCGGTAGTGGATGACAATAATATTTTGTTAGGTATTGTTACCATCGATGATATGCTTTGGGTTGCCAACGAAGAGTTCAGTGAAGACATGCAAAAAATGGGAGGTACCGAAGCCTTAAACGAACCTTATTTAGATATCCCATTATTAAAACTCTTCAAAAAAAGAGTAGGCTGGTTGGTGGTATTATTTATTGGTGAAATGCTTACGGCAACTGCCATGGGTTATTTCCAAGATGAAATTGCAAAAGCCATTGTACTTGCTTTGTTTGTGCCACTAATTATTTCGAGTGGTGGCAATAGCGGATCACAAGCTTCTACCCTTATTATCCAGGCCATGGCCGTTGGTGAAATTACCATTCAAGACTGGTGGCGCGTACTACGCCGCGAAATTACCAGCGGTATGTTACTAGGCTCGGTGCTTGGTATCATTGGATTTATTCGCGTTGGCGTTTGGCATTCTATCTTCCCCAATATTTATGGAGAACACTGGATGATGATTGGATTTACGGTAGGATTTTCATTAATAGGCGTAGTGCTTTGGGGAACCTTATCAGGCTCGATGCTACCTATCTTTTTAAAGCGTTTAGGATTTGACCCTGCTGTTTCTTCGGCTCCATTTGTGGCCACCCTTGTTGACGTAACTGGGCTGATTATCTATTTTAGCTTTGCCTATTTGTTTTTGCAAGGGCTACTGTTATAACAACTTAAAACTTAAGTCCAATACCAAGTTGCAAAGAAGCTGTTTTCCAAGTTTCCATGTCATCAATGGCATTAATATTTTGCAAGCCCGCAACATATCTTCCATATATTCTGAAGGAACTCAAATTTAATTGCGCACCCACTACTGCCGATATATCGCCAGACTTAAATGCATTTTGCGCATTGTTTAAAACATTTTTATCCTGACCAATAAGTATGCCGTATTGAGGACCGGCATTAATAGTGATAAGCTTACCTACATTAAGACGCAGTAAAACTGGGATACTTAAATAATTAAGTCTTGTATATGCGTTGTCAATTAAAAACGCTTGACTAAATCTTGAATTATATAATGTAGAAAAACTAGAACGCTTGGTCATGGTTTGACTGTACAATAGCTCTGGCTGTATTCCAATAAATTTATTGATATCAATTTCAGCAAAAGCACCCGCCATATAGCCCATATCAAAAGCATCATTAAAAGATTGTCCGTTTACCTTATTTAAGTTTAGACCACCTTTTACGCCAATTCTAAATCCACCTTGTGCAGCTGCTTGCATTGAAAAGAAAACAACAAAACCAATTAAAATAAATGTCTTTTTCATAATTGAAAGTTTAATAACAGTAAGTTCTAATAATTAAAACGAAAAAAATAACAACTAATTGTTAATTAAGCCAACAATAACATTTTACACAAATTCTATGACAGTAATCTCTGGAAGTATCCCTACCCTTCCTGGGTAACCAATAAATCCATACCCTCTGTTCACATATAATTTTTGTGCCCCTTGCTCGTATAAACCCGCCCACTGCTTGTACATCCACTGCACAGGGCTCCATTTAAAATAAGGATTTTCGAGGCCAAATTGCATGCCGTGTGTATGACCAGAAAGCATGAGATCAATACCCGGATATTCTGCTAGTATTTGTGCATCCCAGTGGCTAGGGTCATGACTTAAAAGTATTTTAAACGGAACATTTTCGGTGCCTGGATATGCCAAATCCATTTTACCATATTTCGGAAACCTGGCTTTAGCACCCCAATTTTCGATACCTAGTAGTGCAATTTTTTCTCCATTCTTTTCTAGTAACACATGCTCATTCATCAGTAAACGCCAACCCATATTGGCATGCACTTTTTTAAGCGCTTCCAAATTATCTATTTTAGCTTGTGCTGTAGGCCACTGCACATAGTCGCCATAATCGTGATTACCGAGTGTAGAAAAAACACCAAGTGGCGCTGTTAAACGTCCAAAAGAATTTTGATACGGTTCCATTTCAGCGGCTCTGTCATTTACTAAATCACCAGTAAAAACAATAAGGTCGGGCTGCTGCTTTAATATTAAATCAATGCCTTTATTAACGGCACGAATATCCTGAAAACTACCACTATGAATATCACTGATGTGTACCATGCGCATGCCTTTAAATGCTTCAGGCAAATTTTTAAAAGAGAGTTTTATTTTTTTAATTTGGTAATTGTATTTGTTGCCAAAACCAAATAGCAACGTTCCAAATAAAGTACCTCCAAGACCAAGGCCAAGCCAACTTAAAAAAGTGGATCTTGGAATACCCTGTCCTTCTGGACCCATATACTGCGCGCCTGTTAATGGAAATATTTTATTCATGAGTAGCAAAGCGCCTCTTCGAATATCATCGGCAACAAAAAATAGTGAGCCAATTAATTTGGCTAAAAAAAGTCCGATCAAAATCGCAAACACATAGTTTCTAAAAACCTTAGATGTCTGCAAAAATTGGAGGTACGGAAAAGAAAGCATGGTAGTAATGGTAACAAAAGACACCACCCAGTAGGTAATAAAAATAGCCTGACGCCCCCTTTCAGACCCCTGCTGGCTAACAGTTTTTAAGGCCTGAAAAACGTATAAATCCAGTAAAAAAATGACAAGAGCGATGATCCACCAGCTTGTTGCACTACGCATAGGTTTGGGTTATTTGGTTGATTTTATGCCAAAATCGATTGGAAAAAGGCAAAATTACCCCTTTTTTAGCCGTTTTTAGGGAAATTTGACAAGGGGTTACTCCTACAACAAAGTATGGATAAGATTGTTTCAAAAGATGTAGCTGAAAGCTTATTTTTGGCAACTTACAAGCAATAAATATTATGGCGAGAATTATAGGCGTAGCCAATCAGAAAGGAGGCGTGGGAAAAACAACTACTGCTATCAACGTAGCGGCAAGTTTGGCTGTTTTAGAATTTAAAACCCTACTTGTAGATGCCGACCCACAGGCAAATAGCACCACGGGTGTAGGATTTGATTTGCACAATATCACAAGCAGTTTATACGACTGCATGGTTAACAATGCAACTGCGAGCGACGTAATTTTAAAATCGGAAGTACCCAATTTAGATTTAATTCCTTCGCATATCGATTTAGTAGGTGCCGAAATTGAAATGATCAATTATCCGAACAGAGAAAATGTGATGAAAGGTATTTTAGACGCCGTTCGAGATACGTATGATTTTATTATTATCGACTGCTCTCCTTCACTCGGATTAATAACCGTTAACTCACTCGTTGCTGCTGATAGTGTGATCGTTCCTGTACAATGCGAATTTTTTGCATTAGAAGGTTTAGGCAAATTACTCAATACTATTAAAATTGTACAGAGCAGGTTAAATCCAGCACTTCAAATTGAAGGTATTTTAATGACCATGTATGATGGCCGTTTACGCTTAAGTAATCAAGTAGTAAGTGAAGTTAGAATAAATTTTGATGAAATGGTTTTTGATACCATCATTCACCGTAACACTAGGCTCAGCGAATCACCAAGTGTAGGTAAGCCCGTTATTTTATACGACGCCGACAGCAAGGGCACCATTAATTATTTAAACCTTGCCAAAGAAATTCTTCAAAATAACGGCATGACAAAAATTTCTAACGAAGAAAGAATTATAGAATAACATGAGTAGCCCTAAAAATAACAAAGACATGATTGGCAAAGGACTTAGGTCTTTGCTTTCCAATATAGACGCAGAATATAAAACGCCTAAGGGTCAAGTGCAACCCGCCCTTGTAGAGCAGGCCGTTGCCACAAGCAAAATTGCAATCGCCGATATTCAAATCAATCCAAAGCAACCACGCCGCGATTTTGATGAACAGGCTTTACACGAACTTGCGGAGTCTATAAAAATTCATGACGTTATTCAGCCCCTTACAGTTTCTAAATTAGCATCTGGCAAATACCAGTTGATTGCTGGTGAGCGTAGGTTTAGAGCGTCAAAAATGGCAGGCCTTAAAGAAGTACCTGTTTATGTTAGACAAGCCAACGATCAACAATTATTAGAATGGGCTTTACTTGAAAATTTACAAAGAGAAAATTTAAACGCCATCGAAGTTGGCCTCAGCTATAAGCGCATGATGGATGAGCTTTCTTATACCCAGGAGCAGGTAGCAGAGCGCATGGGCAAAGAAAGAAGCACCGTATCCAATTATATTAGACTTTTAAAATTACCACCGGATTTACAACTCGCTATCAGAAGCGGTAAAATTTCGATGGGTCATGCAAGAGCGCTTGTTAATATTGACACCATCGACAGACAGCTTTTTGTTTTCAAAGAAATTATACAAAAAAGTTTAAGCGTTAGACAAACTGAAGAGCTAGTGCGCAAAATGTACCTCGCACAAAAACCTGCAGGTGCCAAAGACAATAAATCTAGCCTTCCGGCGGCCTATAAAAAAATTGAAGATAATTTGTCTTCACATTTTTCTACAAAAGTTAAAATGACGCATTCCAAAAAAGGAACTGGCAGTATTACCATCGAGTATTTTTCGTTAGACGAATTAAACAAAATACTAGATGCCATGAACGTAACGGTGAACTAAAATGATAGGTGCAAAAAAGTTGATCTTTTTTTTCATTGGCTGCATACTTTTTTGCAGTACGCACTTGAGCGCGCAAAAAAAAGATTCGAGCGCTTCAACAAATAGCAGTACCCAAAAAAAAGACAGTGCCCGTGCAAAAAGTGATACGATTGTTAAATTAAAATTCCGTCCGCAGGTGGCTACCCGCAGAGCCGCCATCCTTCCAGGCTGGGGGCAAGCCACCAACAAAGAATATTGGAAAATTCCACTCGTTTATGGCGTTTTAGCAATACCTGGTGCTTTGTATTTTTACAATGATAGCTGGTACAACAAAACAAAATATGCTTACGAGGCAAAATTT
>JAOASV010000224.1 GCA_030158535.1 Sediminibacterium sp. | reverse complement strand
GTATCTATTTACGAGGCGCATCGTCAAAAAATGAATGCTGGACATTACAACCAACAAACCATGACAATCGAGCGTCAAGAAACTTTGCTCGAAAATTGGTGCGCTGACGACTGATTTTTTTCCTTGGTCAAAAAGGTAAGACTTACATTTAATTCAAAGCCAATTAATAAGATTAAGGAATTGAAATACATGAGGAGCATGATGATCAATACTGTTCCAATCGAACCATATACTTTGTTATAGCTAGAGCTTGCAAACATGTCTACCCAGTAAGAAAAAACAAGTGTCGTTAATAGTGTTAAGGTAGTGGCTAGTAAAGAGCCAGGGGAAACAAAAGGCCATTTCTTTTTAACGGATGGCGCATAGGTATAAATCAGTGAAATACCTGTAAATAAAAGTCCAATAATTATAGACCACCTTACGCCATTCCAGTAGGGAAGTGTTGTTTTTCTTTTAAGTTGAAATAAACTTCGTACCAGTGAAGCCAGTTGCTCTTGACCAATTAATATTAGGGAAGATGCAATAATCAGCACAATTAAAATGGCTGTTAACCTGATTGCACGCCAGCGTCTGTGCATGAAAAAACCTTTTTGCTCCTGAATAGATCTATCAAAGGTTCTAATAATACCCATCATGGCATTGGACGCATAAAATATGAGTAAAAGAAAACCAAACGAAAATACACCCACGTGCTTTTGTAATAAATCGTTGATTAGATTTTTTATAACTGCATAGGTTTGGCTATTAGGGGTAATGTCTTTGAATAGTTTTAGAATTTGCACATCTACTTTAAAGGAAGTAGGAAAGTAGGGTATGAGTGAAAACAAAAAAAGCATGGCTGCGGGTAGCGCCATAATCAGGTTAAAGGTAATGGCAGAAGCTCTTTCGTTTAATCCTACTTTATTGATTTGTCTGAAAAAAAACACCACTACATCATATACGGGCATGCCCTGAAATCCGGGTATCACCAACGTTTTACTTTTTTTAACAACGTAATCGATGGGCGGCCATGATAATATGATGCGGTGTAATTTTATCAAGGCTTTTTATTTTTTTTAGCCATATAAATGTCAAGTGCTTTTTGATATTCGATGGCGTATCTATTATGCTCTTCGTAAGTTGGACTAAAATGGTGCATACCACTAAAATCACTTTTAGCAACAAAATATAAGTAGTTGGTATTTGGTGCATTCAGCACAACGTCGATGGTTGCAGGGAGTGGCGTACAAATAGGGCCCGGTGGTAATCCTTTTTTACGGTAGGTATTATACGGAGATGGGCTTGATAAATACTTTTCGTAAATGCGCGTAATGGTAAAATCTTTAAGCGCAAATTTGATGGTAGGGCAGGCCTGCAACGGCATTTCTTTAGCGAGTCTATTAATATATACACTTGCTATTTTGTATTTATCTGAAACCACATTGGTTTCTTCATCTACAATGGATGCGAGTGTGTAGGCTTCAATATCCGTTAAATGTTTTGTTTGTAATTTGTTGCGTCTATCAATATCATCCCAAAATTTTTCTTGGTAAGATTTTAATTTTGTAAGTATTTGTTTAAAAGGTGTATCCCAATAAAACTGATAGGTATCCTGAATAATCATTGCGTAAAAAGTACTTGTATCTACGCCAAAGGGTTGCAATGAATCATTGTTGGTAATAAACTGCATCACAGTGGTAGAGTCTGTAGAAAACTGATTGCCAATAAGCTGCGCAAAGTCTTCTTTGGTACGTAGTTTATTT
>JAOASV010000223.1 GCA_030158535.1 Sediminibacterium sp. | reverse complement strand
CATCCACACTAGGCGGCTCAATCAATACTTTTTGGAATCGTCTGTCTCGTGCACCATCTTTTTCGATATGCATGCGGTATTCGTCAAGCGTAGAAGCACCAATACATTGGAGCTCTCCTCTTGCAAGCGCAGGCTTTACAATGTTAGATGCATCAAGTGATCCACTCGCGCCACCAGCACCAACAATGGTGTGTATTTCATCAATAAATAAAATAACGTCTCTGTTTTTTTCAAGCTCATTCATGATGGCTTTCATGCGCTCTTCAAATTGACCACGGTATTTAGTACCCGCAACAAGTGCTGCAAGGTCTAAGGATATTACACGTTTGTCAAATAATACACGGCTTACTTTGCGCTGCACAATACGAAGTGCTAGACCTTCTACAATGGCCGTTTTACCCACACCCGGCTCACCAATTAAAATAGGATTGTTTTTTTTGCGGCGGCTTAAGATCTGACTTACACGCTCAATTTCAGCCTCACGTCCAACAATAGGATCTAAATTACCTACCTCTGCTAATTTGGTAATGTCTCTACCAAAATTATCTAGTACGGGTGTTTTACTTTTTGCACCAGCCGGAGATTTTGCAGCTTTAGGCTGACTAAATCCACCGCCTCTTTTTTCTTCATCAAAATCATCGTCGTTGTCATTGTCGTCCGGAAACTCGTTTTGAGGGCTTGAACTACCCACCATTCCTAGCTCGGTTCTAAATAAATCGTAATCGATATCAAATTGACCCAGTATTTGAGTGGCAATATTTTCTTTGTTTTTGAGAATACTTAGCATTAAGTGCTCCGTTTCTACCAGCGGACTTTTGAGAGCCTTGGCTTCCAATACAGTAACACGAATTACTTTTTCGGCCTGCTTGGTTAAGGGCAAACTATTGATATTGGCAATGTTTTTACCGGTCTTATCCTTAACAGCTAGCTCAATTTCCTTGCGGAGCTCATACAGGTCTACATTAAGCTGCTTTAGCACCTTAATGGCCGTATTTTCCTCATCCCTTATAAGTCCAAGCAATAAATGCTCTGTCCCTATAAAGTCGTTTCCTAACCTTAAAGCCTCCTCCCTACTATAGGAAATGATCTCTTTTACTTGTGCCGAAAAATTATTATCCATAACGAAAATTGGATTTATACAATTATAACGAATATTTTTGAGCGAAGTTGTGTGTGGATTATCCACATTTACTAACTTCACGCCTATCCTATGGAGCTCAAAATTGATACCAAAGAAAAATACCAGCTTTTAACCCCGGCTGGAACCTCAATCACTGCCATTATAGCAGCAGAAATAGAGACTATTTGCAATAAATGTCTAGAATCGCCATTAAAGAATATGGTGCTGAATCTAGAAAATGTTACAGATATAGACCCTACAGCATGTCAAATCTTAACAGATTTACAACAGGCATTTTATGATAAAAGCGCCTCTTTTGTTATTTGCTGCCTATCCCCAAAACTCGAAAACGCTTTTGACGAGCTTGGCTTTTTAGAGGTACTTAACCTTACCCCCACTGTAAGTGAAGCTTCCGACATTGTAATGATGGAAGAAATTGAACGTGAGCTACTTGATAGCGACGATTTTGAATTTGACAAGGAAGCAGAATAAAAAACCCCTTACTGAATAATTTTTTCTACTCGGGTTAATTTACCGGATGCATTCATCCCTTCTACCACAATTCGAAATTTGGTGGTTACATCGTTGTTGTAAAAATCAAGTTTAACGAGTTTGGTTTTCTTGTCTGTGAGCACATAAGGGTTCCAATAAAGCGTGGTTCTTACATCAGGTACTTTAGTGGGTGCTGTCAAATAATTAGGACTATAAAATTCTTTGTAATTGGTATATCCAGTTAATATGGCGTTGCTCAATCCTTTTAGACTTTCATTTTTTAAATCGGCGGGCTTTTTGGTATAAATAGCAATAGCACCTGAAGGTCCTGATCCTGATGATCCCATAAATGGTGGACGAAAAACTTTGATGTAGGCAATATCACTCATTTGAATCCCCATGGTTTGTTCTGCATCAGAAATTACTTCATTTAAGAAAATATCAGGGGTACCGTCGCGCCAATTTAATCCGGGAACATTATTGCTATTGGCCTCTTCTGCCCCATTGGCACCAAGTATTGGAATTGACATAGTCATACCCGGAATTAAATTTTGCAAGTACTGAAACACATTGGTAGCACCGGTTGCATGGCCATCATTTTGTACATCAAATGCATAGCTATCTCTTGAAGAAAATAAACCGGTTGTATATTTTTCATCCAGTACATCAATGGCAGACTTTGCTTTTGATTGCACCACCACCTCTTTTAAAACGACTACCGAGTCAAACGCCTTTTTAATTTTTTTAGCCTGCGCTTCCATGTACATTAGATATGCAAGACCCACTGTATCTGGTTTTGCAAAATGATACAATTGAATTTGTGTAGGATACATAACGGTGGGCAAGCTATATGTAAAATTAGCCACTGTAGTAGGTGCTATTTTTTTATCTCCATTGATTTTATAAAAAACACGCACTGTATCAAAAAATATAATGCCGCGCTGACTAAAACTAGCATCAGGGTTAATGGGTGCAAAAAAATACTGCTTGCTGCTATCTTTAGATTGGAGCACCATGGTAATACTTTGCACCAGTTTATTATCAAAGGTTGCGCCATTATATACAGCACCTCTAATTTGCAAATAATCACTATCGGCAGCATATTTTAAATTCGGGAGTTTTCCTTTAACCATTTCTTCCCAGTTGTATTTACGCCAACCGTGCGTAAGCATCACTAGGTCTAGCTTTGCTGGCATATCAGCATCGGTACTTGAAAAATACTGAGCAGCATTTGGGATATTACCTTTAATGTCACCCTGTAAAAGTAGGTTAGAAAAAATAGAATTTGAATTGTCTTGCACCGCATTGATATCGGTTACAGATACGGACAAATTACTTAGCAATGTGTCTTCTACCACAATATCGATGGTGTTTTTTGCCCGCTTACTTAAACGAGGCGTAAACATTTTTACCGATGGATAAAAAGCATGGAGGTTGTTATTGATAAATAAAACCCGCTCTGCAACTGGCACCCATGCTGAATCAAAAACGGTTATTTGCAAAACACCGGTAGGTAAACTATCAGTTCGCATAGCAAGTGCTGCAGATTTTTTTGTTTGTAGTTGAATGGTAGAAGTATATACCATGCGCTGATTCATAGAAGCTACCACATGCAGTTGTAAAAAATTTTGCGCGGTTATAGCCGGACGCTGAATAACAATTTTAGCCTTATCGTCTTGCAATAACGCCTGCATTACTATGCCATCTGGTTTTGCAGCAGGGACTACTGTACTATGCACATTGCCGGCAGCATCTACCCATATACAATTATAGGTTTCATCTTTTTCTGGCGTAAAACTAAAAACGCCCATCCCATCATGCACCGATTGGATAGAATCCATGAGCACCATTTTACTATTAAAAATGGCTCCTTTAATAGGTGCAGGGTCACCGTTTTGATTCACAGCTAAAAATCCTACCTGAGCTTGTAAGCCTGTTATGAGTTGTCCACCTTCTGGAAAAAACTGCAATTTATATATAGGATCTACTTTTTTGGTGCCCGCTAAGGAATCGGAACCTTGCACGGCAATGTCTTTAGTGAAAATAAAAGCAGCATCAAAATTTAGCATCCATCTAGTGTATGCTTTTACACGAATGCGGGTGCCTTTATAATTTTGCGGAATTTCAAATTGAAGTTTTGCAGAGGATTCAAAAATAGGATGTACGGTATGCTTAATAAGTTGTCCTGCGTCATCGTACCAATCTGCGTAAAAATTTCTGCTATAATCGGAAAGCCCTTCACCTGCTAAAATATAGGCTTTACCCCAAATGGTTTCACCTTTTGCATAAAGTCCTTTGTCAAAATGAATATGCACTTTTTCTTGTTGATAATTTTCTTTGTAAATGGCTAACATAGAATCTAGCGCCTGTGAAGACACTAGAAATGGCGCAAAAAACAAGAGCCCAACAATCAACAAATATTTAGCATTCATGACAACAAATTTACAAAACTATTGACGCAAACATTGTTAAAAAAAAATAGGGCGAAAAATTAAATTTTTCGCCCTATTCGAATGTATAATTACTAACTATTTATTTCTATCAAGCGTTAAAGCTAAAAAAGGAAGTCTAGCTCCTGTAGCTGTAGCGTAACCCATGCTAAAGCCAGTAAGCGCAACACCACTTTGTAGCCCGTTGGCACTAGCAAAACTTACGAGCGCTGCAGATGTAGAAGCAGCTCCAGCTGCACGGATGGCCCATGTTGTGGTGGTACCAGAAACAAAACCAGGTGCGTTAATGCCAACCGGAATATCCATAGCACCAGAAGTTCCTAAATAAGGAATATTAGCCCTCATTAAAATACCATTTAGGTATAAATCAACAGCAGGTACATTTGGCATTAGGTGCACAAAATTGAATCTGCACATACCATCTGCAATACCCACAATATTGTTTTTAACAAGTACTGTCTTCATGTTAGCCGCTGTATCTGTAAGATGCAGTGTTTGAGGCGTATTGTCTGTAATGTTTACATTGGTACTAAACAAAACCACAGAATCTATATTGGTGTTTGCCCTAGGCATTACAATAGAAACTGAATTGGTTCCTAAAGGTACACTCATGTAAAGTGCAAAGTTACTACCACGGGTATTGTAACCACCACCCGGAAATGGCGTACGTGATTGCAATAAATTACTAACGTAAGCGCCATTTAATTTGATGCGCAAGTTTGCGTAATCAATCGCATAAGCAAACGCTAGGTTTATTTTTAATTGACCCTTATCAGCAGGCGTGCCATAGGTGTCATAAGGCTGGTTGGTAACCCCTGTATTTTTTTTGCAAGATGCAAATACAAAGATTGCAACCAAAGGCATTATATATTTTATCATTTTTTTCATCTCTTACTTTTTTTGCGTTAAGATTATGGTAGCATGAACCACTGTTCTTTGGTATGGTAATCAGATGCCAATGCTCCAATTTTTTGCAATGCAGGAATATTGTATAAATATTCTGAGTTGTATCTTGGACGACATCTGTAAGGAAGTTTACCAGCATTGTAAATATGAATGGTTGAAGGCAAGGTAAATCCAGCATACACTTTTTTACCAGTTGCAGGATCTAAATCCAAATACTTAAACCTGCGCATATCTGTCCATGTTTCGCTAAAGCCATATCCATAAAGCGCAATGTACTTTTGAAGCATAATGTGCGAAAGTGTTAAGCCATTAGCATCGGCAGGCATTACTTTTGGATTGGTCATATAGGCCGCTTCAGAAGCTGGTGTAATTAAACTAGCCCAAGGAATACGAGATTGATATTCTGTTTTTAACATTTCAAAATTCAACTCAATCGCTCTTTTATAAGAAGCTAAAGCAAGTGCCTTATTTCCTTTTCTAAATGCAGCTTCCGCTTTTGTAAATAACACTTCTGAAGCAGTTAAAAGTGGGAATGGTGCTAGGTTATTAAAGATGTAACGACCAGAATCTGCAGTTACTGCAATAGAAGAATAAGGAGCTCTCCAGTAATTTCTTGGCTGATCATTCGTACCAAGACCAGTAGATCCTAAATTAGCCTGAATACCTCTGAAAGTACCATTTGGATTTTCATTGATCAAATACGGAGTACGTGGATCAAAAACACCTGTAAATGGAGATTCGGTATCAGTACCTGTCAATAAGTTTGCAATGTATGCAGATTGACGAAGGGTACCAATATTGTTACGATATGGACCAAAGAAGTTGTTGGTACCGCTAAAATTACCCCCTACCCATTTCTGAACTGCATTATCTGCATTAGTGATAACAGACATGTCATAATACTTAATAACAGAATCTGCGAAGTTTTTGCTAGTGTAAATAGCTTTATTACTTAAGTGCGCAAAAGTTTTAGCTTTTACGGCATACACAAACTTTTTCCATTTGTTTACGTCACCACCATAAAAATAGGCATCACCATATTTTAGGTTGGTAGCGCTTACTGCACCATCGGTTCTATTTAATAATGCAATCGCATTATCACACATCACTCTAACAGAATCATATACATCTGCTTGGCTATCATAATCAAATTGTTGGCGCTCGGTATCAAATGCTTGACGCATAATTACCTCACCATACTGCTCTGTGGTAACCAACCAGCTCCATGCAAAAATGGCTGTAGCAACACCTACATAATCCCATTTCTTTTGTTCAGTACCTCTTGAAATGATGTATTTAGCATTTGGCCCAATACCATAATAATGCATTGCCCAAACGTTACCTGTTACATCCGAAGTGGTTGCAAAAACTCCACCTAACTGATCATACAAGTTTCCAGAAGTGTTGGTATGCCACCACTGAATGTATTTTGCTAAGTTTACCGCGTCTGTTACTGGACCATAAGATCCACCACCACCACCCGTTGGGGGTGCAGCTGTAGATGTCATTTGATTAATAACGTTTGGCAATATGGCTTCTATAGCCCCTTCAACAGGGTTGTTAGGGTTTAAGTAAGCATCGTCTAATTTTTTACTGCATGACTGTAAATTAGCTATACCAACTAATGCCAGTGTTACTGCAATAAAATAATGTATGTGCTTTTTATTTTTCATAATTATTTTTTTTACAAGTTAAAATCCTACTCTAATTCCAGCATTGAAGCTAAGTGGAGCAGCAATGTTTCCATAATCGAAACCAACTGCACCAACACCTCTTAGAGAAGCGTTACCACCATTCGCAGCAGGATCAGCACCAGAATAATTTGTAAATAAGAATAAATCATTCATGGTTACAAACAAACTAAGCGATTTGAAATTTACAAAATCAAGTAAGCCAGGATAATCCATACCTTTTCCAGCATTGTTTACAAGTGCTTTTGAAGGGATGGTATAACTTAAAGAGATATCACGTAAACGGAATGCTTTGATATTACGCTCCATGTAATCTTCTTCAGGCATGTTGGTTGAGTTGTAATAGGTATTATTATAGTAAGGGGTTACTAAAATGGTATTTCTGGTTGGTGTAGCTGTATTTTCTAAACCATCTTGTAAAATACCAGAAATAACTCTTGGCGTCATACGATCAGCGGTTTTTGCTGATTTACCAAGGGTTGTTAAGTACATGCCCGTTGCGTTAAAGATATCGCCACCAAGTCTTAAATCCCATAAGAATGATAAGCTTAGGTTTTTATAACGGATACGGTTAATAGTACCAACACTTAAACCAACAGTACGATCACCTCTCACACTAAATCTACCATCATTTAATGGTAAACCAGTAGTAGGTGAAATTAAAATCTCACCATTGTTTGACGGCACACCGTTAGGTCCAGTTGGCGATAAATCTTGTCTTCTATACCCAAAGCTTGTGATAG
>JAOASV010000222.1 GCA_030158535.1 Sediminibacterium sp. | reverse complement strand
AGTAACTTATTAGCTTTTGATGCGATTAGAGGAAATTTATTCCGCTATTTAGCCAATACCATTTTAAATGCTGGTTATGTTCAAATGGATAACCAGCTTGGTAACAAATTACGCGTTATTTGGGGCTTACGTGTAGAAGATTATGATCAATTAATTGGAAGTGTTTATAAATCAGATCCGCGTCATAACTATTCTAGAGTTACGGACTTCTTACCTGGTTTAAACGCTACATACAAGCTTAATAATTTAACCAACTTACGTTTTTCTGCATCTCAAACTGTAGTAAGACCAGAGTTTAGAGAGCTTGCTACCTTCCAATACTACGACTTTGATTTAAACGCTGCAGTTCAAGGTTTACCAACACTTGAGCGTACTAAAATTACCAACCTAGACTTACGTTATGAACTATATCCAGCTTCTGGAGAAGTGATTACGTTTGGTGCTTTTTACAAGTACTTTAATAAGCCAATCGAAATGGTGTACAACTTTGGTGCAGGTGGATCAAGTGTATTCAATTTTGCAAACCCTAATAGTGCGAGTGCATATGGTGTTGAGTTTGAAATTAGAAAGAAATTAGATTTTTCTGAAGCCTTTAAAAACTTTACGCTGCAAGCCAATGGTTCATACATTAACAGCCGTGTGAAAGATGGTAATCTAGCACTTGATAGACCATTACAAGGTCAGTCTCCATACCTTATTAACTTTAGTGCTTTATACGATTTACCAGAAAAAGGTTTTAGCGCTACTTTACTCTATAACCAAATTGGTCGTCGTGTAACATTTGTGGGAAGTTTAGATCAGCCAGATATTTACGAATCTTCTAGACCTGTATTTGATTTTCAGGTAAGCAAAAAATTTGCAAACAACAAAGCTGAATTAAAACTTAATATCCAAGATATTTTAAACCAAACACTTTATTTCTACCAAAACCCAGATGGCAATACAAGACTGGATAAAACAAAAGATCCATTCCGTTTAAGCCGTCAAACAGGTACAAATATTGGTATCAGCTTTGCCTATTCACTATAATAATTATAAAAATACTTAAAAACAAATAAAAATGAAAAAGTCGATTTTGTTAGCAGCTGCCTTTGTTGCACTTATTGCTACAAGTTGTAGAAAAATTGAAATGGATGGTGGAACAAACGTTATCCAACAACCTACAACACCTGGTGTTCAAACCATTATTTTAAAAGGTCGTATCGATAAGGATACTGTTTTAAGAGAAGGTAACAACTATATCTTAAGTGGTATCGTTTACATCGTTAATAATGCAACATTAACAGTTCAACCTGGTGTTACTGTAAAAGGTGACTACGTAGGTGCTAACGTGGCTGCACTTGTAATTACCCGTGGTGCAAAAATTATTGCAGATGGTACGCAAGAAAAGCCAATTGTATTTACTTCTAATTCTCCTGTTCCGCGTTCTGGTGACTGGGGTGGTATTGTAATTTGTGGTAAAGCACAAGTTAATACAGCCTTTACAGGTACTGGCGGTGGTGCTGGTGTTTTACAAGTAGAAGGTGGTATCGACAATTCATTTGGAGATGGTTTAGCAGGTGGTGGTGCATCGCCTAATAACGCAGATAATTCAGGTATTTTACGTTATGTAAGAATTGAATATGCTGGTTATGCATACCAACCCGATAAAGAAATTAATAGCTTAACAATGGCTGCTGTAGGTAGCGGTACAATTATCGATTACGTACAAGTAACCTATGCAAAAGATGATGCTTTTGAGTGGTTTGGTGGTACTGTAAATTGTAAGCACCTTATTGCATACAAAACACAAGATGATGATTTTGATTCTGATAATGGTTATAGCGGTAAAGTACAGTTTGGTATTGTATTAAGAGATTCTACTATTGCAGATATTTCTCGTTCAGAAGCTTTTGAATCTGATAACGATGCTGGTGGATCTTTAAATAGCCCACAAACTAAAGCGGTTTTCTCAAACCTTACTTTAATTGGACCAAGAGCTACCCTTGCTAACAATGGTAACAGCTTATATTTATCTGCTGCACATGTTAGAAGAAACACAGGTATCTCTATTTACAACTCTGTAATTTTAGGTTGGCCTGCTGGTTTATTAATTGATGGTAGAAATGGTAGAGCTGTTCAATTAAATGTAATGGATAGCACTGTACGTTTTAAAAATAACATCATTGCTGGTTGCGGTCCTGTAACAGGAACAGATGCAACTTCTTACAGTTTTGCTGGTGCAACAGGTGCAACTTGGAACGCTGATTCTGTTAAAACATTCTTTGGTAACACTGCATTTAGCAATAAAGTATTAACCAACGTATCTGATGCAAAAATGATTGCTCCATTTAGCTACAGTGCTCCGGATTTCTTACCTTTTGGTGGATCTAATGGTAACCAAGATATTTTAACGGGCGCTAGCTTTACAGACCCTAGTTTAACTTCTGGTTTTAATGTAGTTAAATTTAGAGGTGCTTGTGACGCTGCTGGTGTAGATGCATTCTGGTGGAAAGGATGGACTAGATTTATCAATCAGTAATTTGTTTAGAAGGATTGAATAAAGTTTGTTTACAAAAGAGGCCCCGAATTTTCGGGGCCTCTTTTGTTTTTATATGATCGTATTATTTTTGCGCGGAAAAATTAATGATTAAATCTTTCTGGTATTTCGAGTGGGTTTGTTTTCCAATCCGGGTCATAGCTAACAAACATGCTGAGCCATAAAGAGCGGGACAGTCTCATCAGGAGGGGCTGCACTGCAAAGAGCAGCACAAAAGCCGTTCCCATCCAGTAAAACATGCGGTTGTCATCAATCTCAAATGTCATGCCTATTAAAACTTTCCAGGCCACAAAAGTGGATACAATAAATGCTACCGATAAGGCGTAGCTCACATAGCCGGTGCCGTAATAAAAGCCTACCTCAATTTCGGTGGGCTGGCCACATACCGGGCAGTGTTCGTGCATATCGGTATTGGTTTTAAATTTATAGGCTTGCTGGCTCTGAAAAATATCTCCTTCTCTACAACGTGGGCATTTATTGGTAATGACTGCCGGGATAAAATATTTGCTTAATGGTTTTGGCATAATACTTGCGAATTTGTGCGAATGACGCAAAGGTAACTTAATTGTTTGCTATTATCTGTTTATTGAACAGCTGCCGCCGCCATAGCCGCAGCCTGTTTTTGTTTTAGAGGCGTAAATACCAATTACAATGAGGAGTACACCAAAAATAGCAGGCATCCAGTCTTTAAACTGCCATGCAATTACTAAAAACATACCACCCATAATTAATCGGATCACGAGTACAAAGTCTATTTTTTGAAGTAAGCGTATCATAACATTAGATTTAGATACAAATTTCGAGGTAATTATTTGCCCGAAACGTGACTTTTGTTACGCAGCTGCATAAACGCTGTTGGGGTATGCTAATATTTTATAACCCAAACTTGGTTTTTAAATATTCAATTTTTACTTTCTTCCAATCCAGTTTTCCTGAAATTTTATTTTTTATCAGTCCGCTTAATTGCTTAACCAGCGCTGTCTTTTTTCCTTGAATGCTGCTGAGCTGTAGTTTGGGATTCATGTAAATGGGGTTAAACTTTAAGGTACGCATAAGATACATAATATACATATATGGGTTATCGCCATATCTATTTCAACTATATTTGTTACATATAAAAGGTAGGCGCATGAGCATTTCAGAAATTTATGACATTTACGTTCAGTATCCGAGTGTTGTAACGGATACCCGCAGGCTAAAGGAAGGCGACTTTTTCTTTGCTTTAAAGGGTCCAAACTTTAATGCCAATACATTTGCTTTTAAGGCCATAGAGGCGGGCGCTGCTTACTGTGTGGTAGACGAGCCAATCAGCACCATAGCCACTTATTACGAAGGCAACAACGAAGCGCAAAAAAATGCTGCCCTTTCAAAAATGATTGTGGTCGACGATGTGCTTACAACATTACAAGCGCTGGCTGGACATCACCGAAGCAGTTTTGAAATTCCATTTATAGCCATTACCGGAAGCAACGGTAAAACTACCACCAAAGAACTGGTGTATGCGGTACTCGCTTCTCATTTTAAAACCTATACCACGCAAGGAAATTTAAATAACCATATTGGTGTACCGCTCACTATTCTTAGCATTAAAAAAGATGCGCAAATGGCGGTGATAGAAATGGGCGCCAATCATCAAAAAGAAATTGAAGGCTACTGTGTATACACAAAACCTACGCATGGAATAATTAGTAACTGCGGTAAAGCGCACTTAGAAGGATTTGGTGGTGAAGAGGGCGTAAAAAAAGGCAAGGGCGAACTGTATAGTTTTTTACGTGGTCATAACGGTACAGCATTTGTGTATACCGGGTATGATTATTTAAATGAAATGAGCGCCGGCATACAAAACATTGTTCCTTACATCAGTGGCGAAATACAAAGCAGCGAGCCGTTTTTAACGGTGTCTGCAAATATAAACGACACCTCCACCACAGTTCGCTCGCAACTAGTAGGCTCTTATAACCTTCCTAATATATTGTGCGCACTTACTATTGGAAAACATTTTGGTGTGCCTGAGCATAAAATGGTAGAAGCTATAGAAAATTATGCGCCATCTAATAGCAGATCACAACTCATTACAAAGGGTACTAACACCATTATATTAGACGCTTACAATGCCAACCCTAGTAGCATGAAAGTGGCCATCGAAAATTTTGCAAAACTAGCAGGTGATCATAAAATTGTTATGCTAGGCGCCATGATGGAACTTGGGGATCATTCTAGTGCAGAACATTTAGCGTTATTAGAACTTATAGCATCTTATTCATTTACACATGTGGTGCTAGTAGGGGATGATTTTTTAGCACATCAAAACGCGTTGCCTCAATTTATTTATTTTAAAAATACACAGGACGCTAAAGCGTGGCTGGCGGAGCAAAATCCAACGAACGCTCAGCTATTAATTAAAGGATCTCGGAGCATGCAAATGGAATCGGTGCTTGCATAAGCACGCCATACGCGCAACGTATGCGCATAAAAAAACCACCACTAAATTAATAGTGATGGTTCTCTTTTATTTTCCTTTCCTTTCCTTTTTAACGTTTGTTCTTTTTGGTTGGCATAAAGATACCAGTTTTAGCTTTTTTAGAAGTTCCTTCCGAAGAACCATAGTGGTTCATGGCGCATCTAAAACCAATGGTGTTGGTACTTTGATCTTCTTCTAAAAATCTTCTAGCACCTGGGCTTAACCAGTATGCGCGGTCGTTCCAGCTAGCACCTTTTACCACACGAGACTTATCTGAAATAAGTGTAGTTAAACCATAGTTATAACCAGCATTGCTTGCAGAGTCTCCGTCTAGGTGATTCACTGCATAACCTTTTTGATAGTTACGACGGTTCACAAGTGATGAGTCAGATTCGGTCTTGTAAATGATACGACCTTTGTCATCTCTTAAATTTCCTTCGCCTCTAGAGAAATCAATTTGCTTAAATTCGTTACCTCTAAAAATATTATAATCGTCGCCATCAACAGCAGTCATTGGGCGGTACACATCGGCAACCCACTCACTTACGTTACCAGACATATTGTAAAGTCCGTATCCGTTTGGTGTGAAAGTAACTACTTCGGCAGGGATGGCAGCGTTATCGTTTAATCCACCAGCCACACCCATGTTATCACCGGCACCACGCTTAAAGTTAGCAAGCATAGAACCTTGGTAAGAACCTTTTGCAGTGTAACGAACGTTGTCGTAACCATTATTTTTCCAAGCATAAATTTGCTTGTTAGAAATTAATTCTTCACCACGTTTGTTGCTCTTAGATTTACGTTGAGGGTTTGCAGCGATATAACCGTATGCAGCATATTCCCACTCAGCCTCTGTAGGTAGGCGGTAGTCACCAAATAAAATACCATCTTCAAAACTTACTTTGGTACGCGGTCTACCTTGAGCATCTTTTAATGGGTTGCTTTTTTTTGTTGCGTCTCTACCAGGTGTTGCTTGGTATTCACCCAACAAATATGCTCTAGTATTAAAGTTATCTTGACCTGCTCCGTTTAATTCTTTTTTGATTTGATTTTTAGGATCTAGGTAGCTGCTTTTCATGAGGGTTAATTCATTTACGCGGTCGGTACGCCAGATACAATAATCGGTAGCTTGTTTCCAGCTCACACCTACAACAGGGAAATTATTGTAAGAAGGGTGACGGAAATAATATTCAACCATTGGCTCGTTGTAAGCAAGTTCTGAACGCCATACAAGTGTGTCCGGTAATGCCTCGTTAACGATGCTATCCATACCTGCGCCACCAAATACATTGGTAATCCAATATAAATATTCGCGGTAGTGAAGGTTGGATACTTCTGTTTTATCAATAAAAAATGAGTTCACGGTAATTCTGCGTTGGATATTATTCCAATCGCCCATTACGTCTTCTTGAGCGGCGCCCATGGTAAACGTACCTCCTTGTACAAATACAAGGCCTGGAGCTGCTTTAATATCTTTAGGTTTTGGCACGTTAAAATTGCCCATCGATTTGTCGTTGTAATTCCAACCAGTTGCCGTAGAAGTTTGCGGCTTTTTCTTAAATGGATTACATGAAACAACAGCACCTGTTAGGGTGGTGAGCAACACTAAATTGCGAACTGTTTTTGTGAACTGCATATACTTATAAATTCAATAAAAAATTGATTCTAATTTACCTCTGCGAATATATAAGATTTCCGTCAACTTAAGGGTAGCTTAAGGCTTCATCTTGTTACAAAAAGCTTAAGATTTGGGGCAAGGGGGGTGATTTTGACCCTATTTTATGATTTTTTTAAGGGAAAGGCCTGCCTGTGGCCTTGTATCAGTAGCTTTGGCATCAAACTTTGTTATACTTGTATCATGGGTAAACCTGGGCGCTATATTTGGTTGGTTTTGGTTGTTTTTTGGGCCTCGATAGGTTCCAAAACAGCTATGGCCCAGGTAGGTATTTTTAGTAAGGGAGACTGGGGTAAAATAGGGGTTACGGCAAGAGGTGTTTACAAAATTGATATGGCCGCGCTTAATAGTATGGGGCTTGTGCCTGCTGGCGGCGTTACCCCTTCTGATAAAATCAGGCTTTTTGGATCAGGAGGGGCTATGTTACCAGAAGGTGTGGGTGAACAAAGGCCAAGTAGTTTTACTGAAAACGCACTTCTTATAAATGATGGTGGCGATGGAATATTTAGTGGGCAAGACTTTATTGTTTTTTATGCGCCAGGTCCGCACAGGTGGCATTACGATAGTAATAATGACCAGTATAATTACGAGCAAAATTTATATTCCGATACTTCTTTTTATTTTTTAAATGTAGATGGAAATGTAGGCGGAAGTGCTTCGGGTACTATTGGCGCGTCTGCTAAGCGTATAGGAACTGGCAATGCCGCGTACCTTAATGCCACAGCGGGTTTACGCGTTAATAGTTTTACGGATAACTGGGTGTACGAG
>JAOASV010000221.1 GCA_030158535.1 Sediminibacterium sp. | reverse complement strand
GTCCAATATGCCAACCATACACGTCCCATGTGGAATACAGGGAACAAGGCCGCCATAATTACCGCGAAAATGGTCATCGCCTCGGCAGAACGGTTAATCGCCATACGCCAGCGTTGACGGAACAACAACAATACAGCTGAGATAAGTGTACCAGCGTGACCGATACCTACCCACCATACGAAGTTGGTGATATCCCATCCCCAACCCACTGTTTTGTTCAAGTTCCACTCTCCAATACCATAAGTAACCTCACGGTACACACTGTATACACCAAATAATAAAAGTGCAACAGCAATGAAGAATCCGATGTACCATAACCTTGTTGGTTTGGCTTCGATAGGGCGAACAATGTCTTCGGTTACTTGGCGGTAATTTTTATTACCACTAACCAATGGTTCCCTAAGTTGTGATTCGTACTTTAAATGCATCTTATTCTATTTCAATTATTTTAATTATGCTTTTTTCTCTTCGTGTTTTGCTTCAGCGTGTTTAGCCCCTTCATGTTTTTCGTCGGTGTTACGCACTTTAGCTAAGTATGTAACGCCAGGTAAAACGTGTAACTGCTCTAGAACATAGAAGCTACGATTAGGATTGTCTAAACGAACTTTAGTGATTGCAGAGTGCTTGCTATTAGCATTACCAAACGTAATTGCTTCTGTAGGACAAGCTTGTTGACAAGCAACTTTTACATCTGTATCTTCTAAAGGACGAGAATCTTTTTTCGCTTTTAATTTTCCTTCTTGTAAACGTTGTACGCAGAAAGAACATTTTTCAATCACACCACGAGAACGAACAGTTACGTCTGGGTTTAACACCATACGCGTAAGATCGTCACTCATATTTAATACCACATCATTTACGTGACCAGTTTGGTTGTCACCAAAGCTATCCGCACCTGTGTAATCTGCCCAGTTAAAACGACGTACTTTATAAGGACAGTTATTTGCGCAATAACGTGTACCAATACATCTGTTATAGGTCATTTGGTTTAAGCCTTCAGAGCTATGGTTGGTTGCAGCTACTGGACAAACGTTTTCACAAGGAGCGTTATCACAATGCTGACACATAAGTGGTTGGAACACTACATTTGGATTGTCCATATCACCGCTGTAATAACGGTCAATACGTAACCAATGCATTTCATGACCACGTAGTACTTCTGGTTTACCAACAACTGAAACGTTGTTTTCTGCATTACATGCAACCACACAAGCACCACAACCAGTACAAGCATTTAAATCAACGCTCATACCCCATTTGATTCCTGGTCTATCGTATACTGGATATAAAGTTCCAGCACCTTCAAACTTTTGAAGTACTTCTTCGTTGCTTAATTTTTCACCACCAGAAATTTGACCTTTTAATTCATGTGCACGCTCTTCACGAATTTCTGTAGGATGGTGTTTGTACGCAGCAAGTGTTAACTCTTTCATTACTTCGGTACGGTTACCTTGCTCGGTATCGTAACGGCTATGTGTTTGTGTTAATGCTACTGGATATTTTTCGCCAGTTGCAACCACTTCCACACTTGTGTTTACGTATGAAATGTTATTGCCTTGTAAAGAAGCTAATCCAAACGCATTTTTACCTACGCCGTTTGCTGCTTTACCAATATTTTCTGAACGGCCATAACCTACTGCAATACCAATAGTTTCAGGGTGTGTACCCGGAATAATTAATACTGGAAGTTCGATCGACTTACCACCTACTGTAACTTTTACAACTGGCTTTGGAGGATTTACTTCGTAAGCATCTGCTTGACCGCCGTTATTTAAATCAATTTTTAATAATGTTCTTGCAAGTGCAGGAGAAACGATAACATAGTTATCCCAAGTTGCACGAGTTACTGGATCTGGCAATTCTTGTAACCATGGGTTAGAAGCGCCTTGTCCAGCACCGATACCAACTTTTTCATACAACACTAATTCTAATGCACCACCTTTTTTAGCTGAAGTTGCTGCAGTAACTGCATTTGCAACTGCTGCGCTAGAAAAACTTCCTGCACTAAAAGCAGCAGGTGTTGTAGCTAGTACACCATCTTGTAATGCTTTATCCCAACCTGTAACACCACCTAATTTAGCAGACCAACTGGTTTTTAAGAACGCTAAATAATCTGAAGCGTTGCCACTCCATTTTAATAAGCTGTCTTGCCACTGACGTGTTTTAAATAAAGGATATATGGTAGGTTGAATAAATGAAACGTTTCCAGATATCGCTTCTGCATCACCCCAGCTTTCTAGGTAGTGATGATCTGGTAAAACAAATTTACAAAGCACTGCAGTTTCGTCTGCTTTTGTTGCAAATGATACAGTGGTTTTTACTTTTGCAAGACCTGCTGTAAAACCAGCAGCATCATGCCAAGAGTATGCAGGATTTGCTCCTACTAAAATTAAAGTACCAACGCTACCTGCGTTCATATCTTTAACGAGTTGAACAAAGTTTGCATCAACACCAGCGCGGGTATTGTTACGAGCAGCCCAGTTAATAGTAGAACCGCCTGCACCTACCGCATTGTTGATTGCATTTACAATGATTTGAACATTCACATCATTGCTACCAGCAACTACAAGCGCAGCACCTTTGTTTTCTAATAAAGCTTTTGCAGCATTTTGGATTCCTGCTTTTAAAGTAGCATCCGAAATACCTGTAACACCACCACCATTAACAGCACTTAATAAAGCAGCTGCAATAGCACCTGTTTCAGAAGGACGGTGTAAATATTTTTCATCCGCATTTGAACCTGTAAGACTCGCTACACTTTCGAAGTGTATGTGCTTACTCATGCTAGGATTTTTTTCGTTGATTTTTTTACCAGTTGCATATTGCTTAGAAAAAGCAACAGGACTTAACCAAGTACCTAAGAAATCTGCACCTAAGCTAACAATCGCTTTTGCATTTTCGAAATGGTAATCAGGAATAGCAGCTACGCCATTTGTTGCAGCATTTGCTTCGATTAAAGCACTATAAGAAACAGCGTCATAAGTAACGTGTTTGCTACCAGGATATTTTGCTAAAAATTGAGCAATTACTTCTTTACTTGTTGGAGAAGTAATGGTGCTTGATAACACTACAACATTACCACCAATAGAAGCAGCAATTGCTTTATCAGCAGCTTCAAAAGTTACTTCCTTACCATCAATTGTTGGGAAACGTAAACGTGCTGTATCATATAAATCTAACACAGACGCTTGCACACGTGCAGAAGTACCACCTTTAGTTACAGGGCATAAATCGTTACCCTCAATTTTAATAGGACGACCATCACGCACTTTTGCTACAACGCTTACTGCATCACCATCCTGTACATAGGTTGTTGCATAATAATTTGCAATACCTGGTACAATATCTTCTGGTTTGTTTGCAAAAGGAATCGCTTTTTTAATAGGCATTTCACAGCTTGCTGCAACAGCGGCTGCTGCAGTGCTAAAACCTACATATTTTAAAAAGTCTCTGCGGGGTGCAGCAGTTTCGAGAAATCCTTTGCTTTCGTCTTCAACAAAAGGAAGTTCTTCTTTGAACTCATCTTTTACATCTTGATTGTAAGCAGTAGACTGATTTTTTTCTCCAAAACTTTGCCAGTACTTTTTTTGCTCCATGATATATTTATTATCGGGTATAATGTTGTTATTAATAGTGACACTTTTGACACTCAGTACCACCAATGCTTTCTACTGTAACACCTTTGGTGCTATCCATTTTTCCAGATTTTAAATCTTGGTGGTATTTCTCGTAGATGCTGTAGAAACCGTTGTCTTTAAATTGAACTTTTGTTTCGCGGTGACAGTTAATACACCAGCCCATGCTAAGGTCGTTTTGTTGTTTTACTTCACCCATTTTTTGGATTTCGCCATGACATGTTTGACAAGCTACTTGACCTGCTTTTACGTGCTGTGCGTGGTTGAAATAAACGTGATCCGGTAAATTGTGGATACGTACCCACTCAATTGGTTTTGCCTTAGAAGCATCCCAAGGTTTACCTGGTTCAAAACCTGCGTATTTGTATAATTTTTCAATTTCTTGTGTACCATTTACTTCTTCACCATCTTCTGTAAAGATTTTTTCTCCTTTGTATTCATTGATTGCCATGTGACAGTTCATACAAACATTCACTGAAGGAATGGTTGCTTGCTTACCTTGGTAAACACCCGTATGACAATATTGACAATTGATTTGATTGATACCAGCGTGTACTTTATGAGAATAGTAAATAGGCTGAACCGGTTGGTAATCTTGACTTCTACCAAGTCCCATTGCACTTTTTGATACAAGGTAACCACCCACTATAAAAAATACAACGGCTAAGAAAGCGATGTATCTTTTGTTTCTCCAAAATGGAACGTCTACTTCTGGTGTTTGTCCATCACGTGTATCTGCTAATTTTTTTAAGTTGGCATTTACTTGTAATAAAATAAGCGCCACAACTGCTAAAATCAGAGATAAAATTCCAAATAACAAAGAATTATCCTCTTCGGCAGGAGCACCTGCTGCTGCTGCACCTGGAGTGGCAGCGCCTGGAGCAGGCACAGAAGCTACGTACTTTAAAATGGCATCAATTTCCTCGTTGGTTAAATTTGGAAAAAGATTCATTGCGGTTTTGTTATACTCGAGGTATAATTTATTCGCATACGCGTCACCTGTTTTTAAAAAAGCAGCACTATTCTTAATCCAAGAATATAGCTTTTCTTTACTTTCCCAACGGCCTTCAACCCCAGCAAGCGCAGGGCCTGTAGAGTTTTTATGCACCTGATGACAGGAAGCACAATTGGTATTAAACAAGGTTTTGCCGTCTTGGGCGGTAACGGTATTTGTAACTAATATGCCCAACAAGAAAACTGCACTAAATAAGCAGTTCTTGACGATGCGACTTGTGTTGCTTCTAAAAGATGTCATATACACAAACGAATTCTATAGGTGGAAAAATATCCTTAATTGCGCGCAAAAATATGACAGGAAGCTGACAATAGCGAATAGTAAGCAACTTTTTTTTGTTCAAAACAATATTGAGTTTCAAGTATTTGTCGGGTTTTTTATGCAATTTTGATTCATGTTTAAGCGATTGAAGGAAAAATGGAAGTTAAGTTGGACTTCTTTTGTACTTGTTTTCAGCACTTTTGCCATTGGTGGGAGCAGCTGCGGGTACCTAGGCAGAAAGCTTCTAACCCTTACTGGGCTTGAATCTGGCTTGTTTTATTACACATTATACATTATTTTAATGTGCCTATTATGGCCCCTTTGTGTGATCGTTATAAGTATCCCACTCGGACAATTTGGATTTTTTAGAAATTACCTCCGAAAAATGAGCCAAACCATTTTTGGGGTGTCAAGTAAGGCTCCAAAACCTCAAAATGGGAGTTTTAGCATCAAAAAACGCAATTTGGCACTTTTTGCCTCAGGCGCTGGTTCCAATGCCCAAAAAATTATAGAACACTTTAAGGGTCACCCATCCATTCGGGTATCGCTCATCGTTTGCAATAAGCCAGGTGCAGGGGTTTTACAAATCGCCGCTGACAATGATGTGCCGGTACTGATGATAGAAAAGAAAGATTTCGAACAGGGTAACACATACGTGAAAGAGCTTTCCAAATATGAAATTGATTTTATCATACTCGCAGGATTTTTATGGAAAATGCCGGAAGCTTTTTTAAACGCATTTCCAAGACACATGATAAACATTCATCCGTCACTGCTTCCAAAATTTGGTGGTAAAGGCATGTACGGCTCACGCGTTCATGAAGCAGTGATTGCTGCTAATGAAAAAGAATCTGGCATCACCATTCATTATGTGAATGCACAGTACGATGAAGGAGAACATTTATTTCAAGCTACTTGCGCAGTTGATATAACCGATACACCAGAAACACTCGCTACTAAAGTACACGCACTAGAACATTTGCATTTTGCTCGCGTGATAGAAGATGTAATCGAAGGAAGATTATAATTTTTTGTTGCCATTTGTTGTTGCGAAATTAACGCAGCTTTTTTTGCATGTACACAACACTAGGTAGTGGATTATCGTAGTACGCTGTAACCGTTTCAAATCCAAATTTTTGATAGAGCTGTATAGCAGCTTGCAACCTTACTAAGGTATCTAATTTCATAGTGGCATAGCCAAGTGATTGCGCTTCTTGTAATAAAATTTTTACAAGCGCATCTCCTACTCCAAGTTTTCGGTAATCTGGCGCTACATACAACCTTTTCATTTCACAGGTATACGCTTCTTGCAAGGGCTGTAACGCAATGCAACCAACAGGCATAGCATTATAAAATGCAATAAAAAGCGCGCCGGTAGGCGCGCTGTATTTGTATAAAGGATTATCGATTTCGCTATCAAAAGATTGAAAACAAAGATCCTCATTGAGCTCCCCCAAATAGGCTTTAAAAAGCGATTTAATACTTTCTAAAGCAGGACCCTCTGTAGTAACTTTTTGAATGTCTAACATGGATAATAGCGTATGCAATTAACCAGGCATCCTAGAAATATATTTTTCTATTTCTTTAACCTGATCAAGCACTTGTTTGGTAGTTGGCTTACAAGCTTTTGCTTTTCTGAAAAAATCTTTAGCAGCTCTAAACTCACGCTTATTGATAAAAATTTGACACATGGTTAAATATGCAACTGCTTCACTTTCTTTGTCAGGAATACCAAGTCTGATAGCAGATCTAATATAAGATTCACCTTGCTTAAGATCCCCTTTTTGCATCGCCATCATACCCAATTGTAATTTATTTGCGCCTTCTGCTTCTGGCATAGGTGAGCCTAAATCATTACTCATTTTTAAGTGCTTTTCGGCACTATCAAAATCTTGCGACATCATCGCTAAATTTCCTTTGATGGTATAATACGTAGATCGTACAGGCTTATATAGTAACCCCGGAAACCAAACAGATTTTAATATTTTTTCTACCTCTTCCACATTTCCCTGCTCCATGGGTTCTTGAATCAAACGAAGTGGTCCAATAAAGAAATGGCTTAAAATACCAATGATAAAAACAAGGTATATTGGGAAAGTTGGCCAAAAACCAGTTCCTGTAAAATTTAACCCAAGGCCTAATACTAGTAGTAATAAGCTAAGCCAAAAACGGTATTTGATGATGATATTATAGAATTGCATCCCTTTAAATTTGAGCCGCTAAGATACATTGGTTTTATGAAAAGCGGCCAACCCACAAGCAATTTGTGGCGGTACGGGATTATCTGCTATTTTTGCTTCCCTTTTAGGGATGGTCCCGTAGTTCAATGGATAGAATAGAAGTTTCCTAAACTTTAGATCCAAGTTCGATTCTTGGCGGGACCACAAAGGCTCAACACGAAGTGTTGGGCCTTCTTCATTTCGAGACAACGTCGAAAGCTTGCTTTCGTAAGTTGGGGAGAGATGAAGAAGGCAACAAGCCGCGAAGCGGTTTGTTAAAAGCCTTTGGGTTAGTTCAATGCGGCAGGAAGTTAGCCGCAGG
>JAOASV010000220.1 GCA_030158535.1 Sediminibacterium sp. | reverse complement strand
AACCAATACTTAAATACCATTGATATGTTTACCCTTAAAAAAATAGACATATTAAAAGGTATTGGCGCTATAGAATACGGTTCGGATGCCATGGGAGGCGTTATCCAAATGGAAACCAAACAAAACACACTCAAAAATTATGGCAAGTTATATCTAAGTAATATCAGCAAATTTGTTACGCATCAAATGGAAAGTACCAACAGAACAGAAGTCCAATTTGCGCAAAAGAAATGGGATTTTATTGGTGGCATTAGTTTTAAAAATTATGGTGATATATGGGGCGGCGGAAATATAGGCAAACAAACACCTACAGGTTATTCAGAAAATAATTATGATGTAAAAACAAAAATCAAAATTGATAACAAACAAGATATAACCATTTCAAGTCAGAATACTGCTCAAAAAAATATACCCATTTATCATAAAATACTTTTAGAAAATTTTAGGGTTAATCAGATGGATGATCAAATTCACAACTTACATTATGTAAAGTATAAATACAAGGGTAATAATAAAATAGTAAATGAATTAATAGTCAATACATCTATTCAACGCTCAATTGAAAACAGGTCAATTCAAAAAAATAATGCTGTCATTATAAGAAACGAGAACGACACAATTCATACAACTGGTATAACTGCGGAAATTATTTCAAAGCCAACAAGTTTTTGGACAATCAATACAGGTTTTGACTATTATAAAGACCGCGTAAACAGCATTGCAAGCGAACTAAATACAAGTACGAGCAATCAAATTTTAAAAAGAGGTTTATACCCCAACAAATCGACATATAACAATAGCTCGCTCTTTTCTATTCATTATATAACTGCTGGTAAATTTAAATTGATTACTGGCATACGATACAATTTTTTAAATATTAAAATAACAGACACAGATTTAGGAAATATTGCTTTAAAACCGTCTGCACTGGTAACTAATTTTGGAATCAACTATCAAGCAAATAAAAACAATGCGGTATTTGGCTCATTTACGAGTGGCTACAGAGCACCTAATATAGACGATCTAGGAACATTAGGTATCGTAGACTTTAGATACGAAATACCGAGTTACGATTTAAAGCCAGAAAAATCATTAAACCTAGAAATTGGATATAAATACAATTCTCCAAAAAGGAATTTTACTGTTTCTATGTTTAACATGCAATTAAAAGACATTATTGCGAGAGTTATTGTAGATGGTAAAGTAATAAATGGCTACAATGTTTATAACAAAAAAAACATAGAATCATCCTATATCAAAGGAGCCGAATTATCCTTTTCGCAGGTATTACATTCGGGATTTGTTGTACAAACAAATGCCACCTATACATATGGACAAAACGTATCAAAAAACGAACCCATGAGAAGAATTCCTCCATTTTTTGGACAAACTTCTATTGCATGGAATCATAAAAATATGACCCTCGCTTGCAGGCATCAATTTGCAGGCAATCAAACAAGGCTAGCCAAGGGAGATATGGACGATAATAGAATTGGAAAATCTGGAACGCCCGGCTGGAACACACTTAATATTGACGCAAGCATAGTGTTGAAGCAACTAGATATAAACATTAATTTGATTAACCTCCTCAACGAAAAATATAAAACACATGGTTCAGGCGTGTTTGGAATGGGTAGAGCCGCAGGGGTAACGGTTAATTTTCACCTATAACCTTATTCGTGCCAACTAAATGTATCCGCAACAATTTGATCTTTATTTTTTTGCAGATATTCTAAAAACGATGCAGCCGTTGGCGATAACTTCTTACCCTTTAACCAAATCAAATTCCATGTTGTTTTTAAAGGAAGCCCTTTAACAGGAATAATTTGCAGTTCATTGCTTACAATTTCTTTACGGATACCAATAAACGGCATAATAGAATAGCCAAGACCCGCAATCAGTGACTGTTTCACGGCTTCATTAGAGGTAAGCTCCATTTTACGCAGCACAGTAATATTATTACTTTGTAAAAATTTTTCCATCACCTGCCTAGTTCCTGAACCTTCCTCTCTAAATATGATAGGCAGGTTTTCAAACATTTTTTTGGCAGTAACATTGTCTTGTTGATTTGTTTCCCGCTTACCTACTAAATATAATTTGTCTTGTAAAAGGTCTAGTTTATCTACATCCAAAAGAGACGGCAAAAATGACACCAGTCCAAAGTCAATTTCATTGTTTTTTAAGCTTTCAAATACTTTATTCTTATTGGTAACATCCATTAATAGTTCAACACCAGCGTGCTGGCGCATGAATCCTGACAAAAAAAAGGGCATCACATATTTTCCCGTAGAAACAGATGCTATTTTTAAACGACCCGTTAATTGATTTTTGTAGGCTAGTGATTTGTAATTGATAGCATGGACCTGATTAATGATATTTTCGGCGGCTTCGGCAATTTCTTTACCAAAATCGGTGATATACACCTTTCGTCCAATAACCTCAATTAATGGCACGCCAAATTGATCTTGAAAGTTTTTTAACTGAATAGACACCGCTGGCTGTGATAGGTTAAGTGCCTCAGACGCCTTGGTGACGCTTTGGGTTTGAACCACTTTTAAGTATACCTGCAACTGATTGAGGGTATAATTCATAAGTTTTGTTTATGATTTTGATAACAAATATAAATAGAAATTTATGTATTTATTTGCGCAATTTTGCGCCATCTAAAAATGTAAAGCAATGACTAGAATAACAGTAGCAAAAGGTGATGGCATTGGACCAGAAATCATGGACGCAACCCTAAGTATTTTGACCGCAGCAGGCGCAAAATTTGCAATTGATGAAATTGAAATTGGAGAAAAAGTGTTTTTGGCCGGGAATACGGCGGGCATTGCACCAGCGTCATGGGATATTATTAGAACCAACAAAGTGTTTTTAAAATCTCCCATCACTACCCCTCAAGGTGGCGGCTACAAAAGTTTGAACGTTTCAACTAGAAAATTTTTAGGCCTTTACTCAAATATTAGGCCATGCATGAGCTTGCATCCGTTTGTGAAAACAAAGCATCCCATCATGGATATTTTAATTGTAAGAGAAAATGAAGAAGACCTGTATGCAGGTATCGAACACCAACAAACAGATGAAGTAGTGCAGTGCTTGAAATTAATTAGCCGACCTGGTTGCGAAAAAATTATTAGATACGCTTTTGAATATGCAAAACAACAGAATAGAAAAAAAGTAACCTGTTTTACAAAAGACAATATCATGAAGCAAACAGACGGTTTGTTTCGTAAAGTATTTAATGAAATAGCAGCAGAGTATCCAAACATTCAAAACGAACACTGGATTATTGATATTGGTGCTGCTAAATTAGCTGATACCCCAGAAGTATTTGACGTGATTGTAATGCCAAATTTATATGGCGATATTTTAAGCGACGTTGCTGCACAAATCACAGGATCTGTAGGGCTTGCAGGCTCTGCCAATATTGGTGAAGAGTGCTCTATGTTTGAAGCCATTCACGGATCGGCACCAGATATCGCGGGCAAAAATATTGCAAACCCATCTGGCTTGTTACAGGGTGCCATTATGATGCTAAACCATATTGGACAAGCAGACGTTGCTGAAAAAATTCAAAACGCATGGCTTAAAACCATCGAAGACGGAACCCATACCCCAGATATATTTAAAGAAGGTACCAGCAAACAAAAAGTAGGCACCAAAGAATTTGCCGCTGCTGTTATTGCTAACTTAGGTCAAAAACCTTCGGTATTAAAAGCAGTTGCTTATTCTAACAACTTAGCAATTGAACTTCCTAAATACAAAAGAAAAGAACCTGCAACTAAAACATTAGAAGGTGTTGATCTTTTTGTGCACTGGGGAGGATCAGACCCGAACGAACTAGCGGGTAAAATTCAGAAAATGGAAAGCAAAGGCATTTACCTATCTATGATTACCAATAGAGGTATTAAAGTGTGGCCTGATGGATTTAAAGAAACATTTTGTACTGACCATTGGAGATGCAGATTTAAAGCAAAAAATGGAGAACAAATGTATAAAACGGATATCATCGAACTTTTAGAAAAAGCGATAGAAGAAGACATTGACACCATCAAAACCGAGAACCTATATGCATTTGACGGCACTGCCGCCTATTCATTAGGGCAAGGTCAATAAAATAACAGCAATCTAATCCTCTAAAAAATCAACATGGAAAATAATAAAGTAACACTCATTGATGGCACATTTAATGTAGCAGAAGCAAAAGACGTATTACTAAATATGTTTACAATGAAAATAAATTTTCATTCGCAAAAAAATGTAAGTCATTTAGAGCGCTTTGGAAAAACAGATGATGCTGCCTTAAAAAAAGTTGAATTCTTAAAAGCAGAACTAGCAAAACTTGAAACAATCATTGCAGAAGCAACTGATAAAAATGTATCTCTAAAAGTTTCTTCGGCGATTCATATTGATTTTATCAATGAACCAGCATAATTTTTTTGAAGGCCGCTCTATTGTAATTGCAACCAAGCACAAAAAACAACTTGCCATAGCGCCACTACTTGAAAAAGAGCTCGGCGTCAACTGCATCGTACCCGAAAATTTGGATACAGATGCACTCGGTACTTTTTGTGGTGAAATTGAAAGGGAATTAAGCCCTATCGACGCCGCTAAAAAAAAGTGTATGCTTGCTATGGAACTTACTGGCACTGATTTAGCAGTTGCGAGTGAGGGCTCTTTTGGAGCGCACCCACTACTCTATTTTTTACCCGCCGATGATGAACTGCTAGTATTCATAGATAAAAAAAATGGCTTAGAAATTGCAGTTCGAGAAGTTTCTACAAAAACAAATTACAATGCTAAAGAAGTAAATTCGGAAGAGGACTTATTGGCTTTTGTACAAAGTGCTTTGTTTCCTAGCCATGGTCTTATTATAAAAGATAAAAAAGAGGGCTACAAAGAAGTAGCAAAAGGAATAGTTGATATTAAAGAATTACTTGAAACTTTTAAGCGGTTTATGGAATGCTATGGATCTGTGTATGTAGAAACAGATATGCGCGCTCACATGAATCCTTCAAGAATGCAAGTGATAGAAGATACAACCAAAAAACTAATTAAAATAATAAAGACCACCTGCCCAAGCTGTCAAACACCTGGCTTTGGCATTAAAGAAGCTACTCCAGGACTGCCTTGTGAAAACTGTAAAGCACCTACTAAAAGTACTTTGTATCATGTGTATGCTTGCCAAAAATGTAACCATACCCACGAAGCATATTTTCCAAATGGAAAACAAGAAGAAGACCCTACCTACTGCGATAGGTGTAACCCATAACGAATAACATGTCATCAAACGCTATACAAGCTGCAGTAGCAGCCTTACAAAACAACCAAATTGTTGCCATGCCCACAGAAACAGTGTATGGGCTTGCTGGTAATGCGTATAGTGAAATTGCGGTTCAAAAAATATTTGCTTTAAAAAATAGGCCACACTATAATCCACTCATTGTTCATATAAAATCTGCGGGCTATTTACAGCAAGTAGCAAAAAATATTCCGGAAGTTGCTATACAATTAGCAGATGCTTTTTGGCCAGGTCCACTCACACTGGTATTAGAAAAAAAAGATCATATTCCAGATATTGTAACTGGCGGTAAAAATACAGTTGGGGTGCGCGTTCCAGGTCACCCCGTTGCACTTGAATTATTAGAGGCTTTGGATTTCCCACTTGCAGCTCCAAGCGCTAATCCATTTGGTTCTATTAGCCCTACTACCGCAAAACATGTAGCAGATTATTTTACGGGTACATTAGATATTATTTTAGATGGCGGCAGTTGTGATAAAGGCATAGAATCTACTATTATTGGTTTCGAAAATGGCGAGCCCATTTTGTACAGACAGGGTAGTACCAAAACAGAGGATATAGAAAAAATTACAGGTGCATTAAAAATGCGTGTGCATGCAAATAACGAATCTGTGATGGCGCCCGGCATGCTCTCTAAACATTACGCACCAAATACTACAACGGTTTTAACAGATAATCTGGTAGCTGAAATTGCAAAACACCAGGGTAAAAGCATTGGCGTTTTGCAATTAAAACCCACTACCCTACCAGATTTTATTTCAGCCATTGAAACACTTTCCCAAAGCGGCGATTTAGAAGAAGCTGCTAAAAATTTATACGCAGCCATGCACCGTTTAGACCACCAAAACCTAGACCTGATTATTGCCCAAAAAATGCCTGCAAGTGGAATGGGAAATGCTATCAATGATAAATTAGAAAGAGCAGCAACATCATGAAACACCTCATTAAAAACGTAGCAGTTGTTAACGAAGGAAAAATATTTTTTTCTGACGTACTAATTAGCAACCAGCGCATCGAAAAAATTGCAACGAGTATTAACCTACCTGCTAACGCACAAGTACAAGAAATTAATGGCGAAAACCTACACCTACTACCAGGCTGTATTGATGATCAGGTGCATTTTAGAGATCCGGGCTTAACCCATAAAGCAACCATTGCTTCCGAGTCAAAAGCTGCCGCCGCAGGCGGTATTACGTCTTTTATGGATATGCCCAATACCATTCCTAACACATTAACACAAGCCTTACTCGAAGAAAAATATAAGATAGCATCCGCTTCATCGCTTATTAACTATTCGTTTTTTATGGGCATCAACCAAGACAATTTGGAAGAAGCCCTTTTAACCGATCCTGAAAACGTATGCGGCATCACAGATGATGGTCTCTACTTTAACAACGACCACGGCATATTAGCCAACTATCCAGATTATCTAGAAAAATTATTTGCAAGAACATCCATACTAACAGCCCTTCATAGTGAAGATGACAGTATTATTAAAACCAATACAGATAGATACAAAAAAGAATTTGGTGATAATATTCCTTTTAACCATCATCACCTCATTAGAACAGAAGAAGCTTGCGTTGAAGCTACTAAACGAGTTTTAGAGATTGCCAAAAAGCACAATAACAGACTTCACTTATTTCATATTTCTACACAAAAGGAAGCAGCTTTATTTGAGCAGCAACAAAACATTAGAGATAAAAGAATAACCGCAGAAGCCTGTGTGCACCACTTATGGTTCACTGATAAAGATTATGATACGCTAGGTTCAAAAATAAAGTGGAACCCTGCCGTTAAAACAAGTAACGACAAAGAAGGACTCATTCAGGCATTACTAGATAACAAAATTGATATTATTGCTACCGACCATGCACCACATACAATAGAAGAAAAAAGTGGCAACTACACAAAAGCCATGTCGGGCGGGCCGCTCGTGCAACACGCATTACCTGCACTACTAGAATTATACCATCAGAATAAATTACCGCTGCAAAAAATTGTAGAAAAAACAAGCCATCATGTAGCTGAAATTTATAGACTAAAAGAACGTGGTTATATTAGAGAAGGCTACTACGCAGATATAGTGATGGTGGATCTTAATAATAGCTGGACCGCAACTAAAGAAAACCTACTCTACAAATGTGCTTGGTCACCATTTGAAAACTATACATTTAAAAGTAAAGTGATGAAAACATTTGTTAATGGAAATGTGGTTTATGACAATGGTGTGATGAGTGCTACTAATAATGGGATGCGGTTGAAGTTTGAGAGAGATAGATAGAATTATCTACGGATTGCCAATGCTGCGCATTGTCATCCAAGAGATTCTCTTTGGGATTGTCAACTCACTTTGTTCGTTGCCATCCCCGAAAATTCTCTTTTACCAAAGTCTTTGAAACAAAAGTTTCACTTTTGTTTCTCTTTTAAAACGCTCATTTGCTCATTCAAGCAAGCTTGATTCGCAACTTCGCATTTTAAAAGACTTCGCAGAGAGGAAGGGATTCGAACCCTCGATACGTTGCCGTATACACACTTTCCAGGCGTGCTCCTTCAACCACTCGGACACCTCTCTATAGTTTCTTCTAATCCAATAATTTATTGGGAGGGCAAAAATAAAGGTTCGGGGCTCAGGAACCGAATATTTTTTGTGCATTAGCCGTTGTAATAGCGGCTACCTCATGTAATGTAGTTTGTTTAACCTCCGCTAATTTTTGGGCGATGTACAGCAAATACCCGGATTCATTGCGTTTACCCCTAAATGGCACGGGCGGTAAATAAGGGGCATCGGTTTCAAGTACCAAATGTGATAACGGAACATTTGCAAGCGCTTCTGGCAATCCAGCATTTTTATAGGTTATCACCCCTCCAATACCTAAATAAAAGCCAAGGTCTATAATTTGTTTAGCAGACTCTGCGGAGCCACTAAAACAATGAAAAATTCCTCGCAGTCCTTTTTTTGCAAAAGGCTTTACCATTTCAATGGTTTCTTGCATGGCATTGCGGGTATGAATAACAATGGGCCAGTTTTTTGCAAGCGCCCACTCCATTTGTGTTTCAAAGGCAGCTCGCTGCTGATTTTCAAAAGTTTTATCCCAGTAAAAATCAAGTCCAATTTCTCCTATCGCCACAAAATCGCGATCATTAATCCATTTTTCTACAATGGCTAATTCATCAGTAACATTTTCTTTTACATAGCATGGGTGCAACCCCATCATAGCTATGCAAACACCTGGATATTTTTTTTCTAGCCCTAACATCGCGTCTAACGAGTTACTATCTATGGCAGGTAAATAAAATTTTTGAACATGATCTTGTTGCGCGCGTTCAATAACAGCGTCAATATCAGATTCAAATTCGCTAGAATATAAATGCGTATGCGTATCAATGAGTATGGGCGCCATTGTATAATTATCTTTTATGCATTAAATTTAATCGCTTCAAATGTATAGCCCTCATTAGCAAAATGAGCGAGCATTTTAGGAAGCGCTGTTTGTAAACGTAGAAACGCTTTTTCACTATCATGAAATAAAACGATAGACCCGCTTTTACTATGATACACGGTGTAACCAAGGCATGCGTCGGCGTTTAAAGAAGTGTCAAAATCGGCACTGAGCACATCCCACATAACAATGCGCATATCTGGAAACTGCTGTTTGATTTTTTTGATTTGACTTCTTTTGATTCGACCATAAGGCGGTCTAAATAAATTAGACTTAATATGCTTGGCGGCAGTCGTAATATCATGCAAATACTCTTCGTCAGAAACCTTCCAACCATTAACATGATGCTGGGTATGATTGCCCACGGCGTGCCCTTCAAACATAATTTGAGCATAAATGCCTGGGTAGGCTTCTACATTTTTACCGATACAAAAAAAAGTGGCTTTTGCCTGATATTCCCGTAAAGTATCGAGCACAAAAGGGGTAATGGTGGGGTGTGGACCGTCGTCAAATGTCAGGTACAACACTTTGGACCTGGAGGGCATACGCCAAACAAGTGAAGGGTATAGCGCCCTTAGCCACCAAGGTGTTTTTACGAGGTACATGTGGCAAATATAAATCTTATCTTTGCGCCATGAACAAAAGAGTACGTGTCCGTTTTGCGCCCTCCCCAACTGGAGGCTTACACCTAGGGGGTGTAAGAACCGTTTTATTCAATTACCTGTTTGCTAAAAAACATGGTGGTGATTTTATATTACGTATCGAAGACACCGACCAATCTAGATTTGTACCCGGTGCCGAGGAATATATTTTACAAACACTTAATTGGTGTGGACTTACACCAGATGAAAGCCCGCTAGCTGGTGGCCCTTATGCGCCCTACAGACAAAGTGAGCGCAAAGCCATGTACAAACAGTACGCTACTCAGTTAATTGATGCAGGGCATGCTTATATAGCTTTTGATACGCCCGCAGAGATTGAAGAAATGCGTAACAATTTTAAAACGCCCGAGAATCCTTCACCACAATACAACCAAGCGGTTCGTGCTAAAATGCGCAACTCATTATCGTTAAGTAAAGAGGAAGTAGATGCATTATTAGTAGCCAACACGCCGCATGTGGTGCGTATTAAAATGCCAGATAACGAGGATGTTACTTTTACAGATATGATTAGAGGTGAGGTTTCATTTAATACTTCACAAGTAGATGATAAAGTTTTATTAAAAGCCGATGGCATGCCTACCTATCACTTAGCTGTGGTAGTAGATGATTATCTCATGAAAATTAGCCATGCATTTAGAGGTGAAGAATGGCTCCCTTCTGCACCTGTGCATTTGTTATTATGGAAATATTTAGGCTGGGCAAATGATATGCCGCAGTGGGCGCACCTTCCACTTATTTTAAAGCCCGACGGCAATGGAAAATTAAGTAAAAGAGATGGAGACCGTTTAGGGTTTCCAGTATTTGCGATGGACTGGACCGATCCAAAAACAAATGAAAAAAACACTGGATTTAAAGAGCATGGATTTTTACCAGAAGCATTTGTAAACCTTCTTGCCGTGCTTGGCTGGAACGATGGTACCGATCAAGAACTGTTTAGCATAACTGATTTGATAGAAAAATTTTCGATGGAGCGCGTACATAAAGGAGGCGCTAAATTTAATTACGAAAAAGCAAAATGGTTTAATGCCGAATGGATTAAAAATGCTGATAACGCTTATTTAGCTTCACTTGTACAACCTTATTTTGAAGAGGCTGGTATTCAAGTGCAGGATAAATCTTATTTAGAAAAAATAATTGGCATCACTAAAGAACGCTGCATTTTATTACCCGATTTTATTATACAAGCTGGCTTTTATTTTGCTGCACCTACAAGTATAGACACGGCGTCTATTGCTCCTAAGTGGGACGACAATAAAAAGAATTTCTTTGAAGCGCTTTGCTCCGCTTTTGAAAATTCAAATAGCAATGACCCTACTATTTTAGAAAATATTTTTAAAGAATTAACCGCTACGCAGGGTTTAAAACCTGGTGAACTCATGCTGCCTATGCGCATTATGTTAGTAGGCGGCAAATTTGGCCCTGGCGTATTTGAAATAGCTGCCACCATTGGTGTTGCTGATGCCGTAGCCAGAATTAAACATGCTTTAACTTTACTATAAAGTTTCTATTATCATTAATATAATAACTTGCAATCTATGAGCCAAACAAAACGCCCCATTCGTGTTCTCGTTGCCAAAGTAGGCCTTGACGGACATGACAGAGGTGCTAAAGTAATAGCTACTGCACTGCGCGATGCAGGTATGGAAGTTATTTATACCGGACTTAGACAAACCCCCGAAATGGTTGTTAATGCTGCACTGCAAGAAGATGTGGACGCCATTGGTGTTAGCATTTTAAGTGGCGCACATAATACCGTGTTTACAAAAATTATGGGGCTATTAAAAGAAAAAGGAATGAATGACGTGCTTGTTACAGGTGGCGGCATTATTCCAGAAGCAGACATACAAACACTTCAAGAACTTGGCGTAGGAACACTTTTTGCGCCAGGCACACCCACTACAACCATTGCAACCTACATTCAAGATTGGGTTGCTACACACCGAAATTTTTAATCATGTACACAACACTTCTTACCCATAACGACAATGGTATTTTTACCATCACTATCAATAGACCTGAAAAACTAAATGCCTTAAATGGACAAGTAATTGCATAGCTAGAAGCAGTGATGCATGAGGTATATACAAACCCCGCCATCAAATCAGTTTTAATAACCGGTGCAGGCGAAAAATCATTTGTAGCAGGTGCCGATATTTCAGAATTTATTGGTGCAGGATCTGCGGGTGGTAAAACACTGGCTCGTCGTGGTCAAGATTTGTTTTTTAAAATTGAAAACTGCCCTAAAGTGGTAATTGCATGTGTAAATGGTTTTGCACTTGGTGGCGGTTGCGAACTTGCTATGGCATGTCATTTTAGAATCGCTTCCGAAAATGCAAAATTTGGTCAGCCAGAAGTAAACCTTGGCATTATGCCAGGTTATGGTGGTACGCAAAGACTGGTACAACTTATTGGAAAGGGAAGAGCCCTCGAATTAATGTTAACGGGCGGCATGATTGACGCATCTGCTGCTTTTGCATCGGGGCTTGTAAACCATGTTGTAGCGCCTGATCAATTACTTACAAAAGCTAAAGAAATAGCTACACTTATACAAAGTAAAGCACCTGTTGCCGTTGCTAAATGTATAGAAGCCGCTAACGCCGTGCACAACGAGGCACTTAATGGTTACGAAACAGAACTCAACGCGTTTAGCGCCTGCTTTGATACCACAGATATGGTAGAAGGCACGACTGCTTTTCTAGAAAAAAGAAAGCCCGTATTTACTGGTAAATAACTTTTGTTGATTTGATAGGATCTGCCACTGGATGTTCGGCGGTAAAATGATAACCCATTAAATTTGCTATGGTTTGCGCAAACTGTTTTTGATAGTATTGCGCCGGTGTTTTTACTTCACCAAGTGCTGGTGTATTAGGTCCCATTACGGCCATCCAAATTTGACTAGCTCCTTCTATTTTGTCGCCATGGCTGGTCCATTTTTCTTTAACCACATCACCTCTTCCATGGTCAGAAGTAATAAATAAAGTGGTGTTATTTTTATACTGCGGATCCGATTGTACAAAATTCCAAATTTCTTCTATCCATTTGTCTAACTGATTTGCGGCGTTTAAATAGGATTTGTATTTACCTGCATGCGACCACTCGTCTGTTTCACCGTAGGCAATATACAACACCCTTGGCTTTCTATTTTTTAATGTTTCCATGGCATTAAAATGTGTAAACACATCGTAACACTCTTCTGCCCATGGACGATAACTTTGTTGGTGTAATGTATTAAGCATTCGTTCGTTGGCTGTTAGATTTTTAAACCCAACTGTGTCATAAGCAGCAGTAACAGGCACTCCAGAGCCTTTCTCATTTAAAATTCTATTGAAAGCTTCCCATGCACTAAACGCATACACTTTTCCTTTTAGTGCAGGTTGCGCGTTTAAATAGCCAAGTACGGTTGTGTTAGGATTGGCCGGATGCTCGTTACTATTAATGCGCTCATCTACATAGCCTGTAAAAATTTCTGAATAACCGGGATAAGAAAACCAGTGTGGATTTTCGGTATTGATATTATTACCAAACAAACGGTTACCATACACCTGTCCTTTTTTTGCAATGGTATTCCAAAAAAATGGCATTATTTTTTCTCTACGCTCCTGCTCGGTGGCTCCACCATACTTTTTGATAAGTCCCAAACTATCGCCTTCATTAAAACGTTTTTGTTTCGCAATGGTATCATCCATTCCTTTAAACAAATCTTGCCAACGAAACCCGTCGGTAGTAACAATAATTATATTTTGAGCCTGCTGTGCATGGGCCGCCAAAGAAAGTCCCAGACATAAAACAAAGAGTACCTTTTTCATAAGTTTTAACGGTTTGTAGTCTCTAAAATAAGCAAAAATGTAGCGCCTACACCCTTACCTTTGCAAAAGATAACTATTAGCTAATAATTACTAAAAAACCAACCATGGAATTTAGAATTGAGAAAGACACAATGGGGGAAGTAAAAGTACCTGCAGGCGTGTATTGGGGCGCTCAAACACAGCGCAGTATCGAAAATTTTAAAATCGCATCGGACATCAACCGTATGCCCAAAGAAATTATAGCCGCTTTTGCCTATTTGAAAAAAGCAGCAGCACTTACAAACTTTGACGCGGGTGTTTTACCAGCAGACAAATGCGAACTCATTGGTCAGGTTTGTGACGAAATTTTAGCAGGCACCCACAACGATCAATTTCCATTAGTGGTATGGCAAACTGGAAGTGGTACACAATCTAACATGAATGTAAACGAGGTGGTAGCCTACCGTGGACACGTTATTAAAGGGGGTAGCTTAACTGATAAAGAAAAGTTTTTACACCCTAACGACGACGTAAACAAGTCTCAGTCTTCTAACGATACCTTTCCTACTGCAATGCATATTGCAGCCTATAAAATATTATTAGAAACGACTATTCCGGGCATTAAAAAATTAAGAGACACCCTTGCACAAAAAAGCAAAGACTTTATGCATGTGGTAAAAATTGGTCGTACGCATTTTATGGATGCGACACCATTAACACTGGGTCAAGAAATTAGCGGATACGTTTCTCAACTAGACCATGGCCTTAAAGCCATCAATAATACACTTGCACATTTATCAGAACTAGCACTTGGTGGCACTGCAGTAGGTACTGGCATTAACACACCAAAAGGCTATTCAGAAAATGTAGCTAAGCATATTGCCAATTTAACAGGACTTCCATTTATTACTGCCGAAAATAAATTTGAAGCACTTGCTGCACACGATGCAATTGTAGAAGCACATGGTGCTTTAAAAACAGTGGCAGTAAGCCTTATGAAAATTGCCAACGATATTAGAATGTTAAGTTCTGGACCAAGAAGTGGTATTGGCGAAATATTTATTCCAGACAACGAGCCAGGTTCTTCTATCATGCCAGGTAAAGTAAATCCTACACAGTGTGAAGCTTTGTCTATGATTGCGGTGCAGGTAATGGGTAATGATGTGGCAATTAATATGGGTGGCGCAAACGGACATTTTGAACTGAATGTATTTAAGCCCGTAATGATTTATAATTTCTTACACTCTGCTCGTTTAATTGGCGATGGTTGTGTAAGCTTTAATGACAAGTGTGCTCTAGGTATAGAACCTATTGAAGCCAACATTAAAAAGCACGTAGACAATTCTTTAATGCTTGTTACTGCACTCAATACAAAAATTGGCTACTACAAAGCAGCTGAAATTGCACAAAAAGCACACAAAGAAGGTACTACCTTAAAAGAAATGGCGGTTAAATTAGGTTATGTAACGCCAGAAGAATTTGATGCATGGGTTATCCCTGCAGACATGGTAGGGTTTTAGTAATCTAATTAAATGATTAGAACACTTTTTTACCACCACTAAATGTAGCAACTACTTTAGTATCCAATATTTTATTTACTGGCACTTGCATTAGGTCTTGTGCCAGTATTATAAAATCTGCTTTTTTCCCAGCTTCTAAACTTCCTACTTCCTTTTCTAAAAAGCTTGCTTTTGCGGCCCAAATAGTCATACCTCTAATGGTTTGCTCGCGCGACAATGCGTTTTCTGATTGGAAGCCGCCTTCCGGAAATCCTTTGGCATCAACCCTTCCCACAGAAGCTAAAAATGTTTTAAAAGGAGAAATATCTTCTACCGGAAAATCGGTTCCGAGCGGAATCCATCCGTTTTGATCCATGAGTTGCTTGTATGCATACGCACCTTTCATACGCTCGTTGCCGAGTCTTTCTGCAGCCCAGTACATGTCAGATGTAGCATGCGTTGGTTGCACCGATGGCACAACAGCAGCGGCGCCAAACAAATTAAAATCAGCAGGGTTTACTACTTGCGCGTGCTCAATTCTCCAGCGTCTATCATTTCCTTTTTGTAAATATTTGTTGTAGATATTTAAAATTTGACGGTTGGCACTATCACCTATCGCGTGCGTGCACATTTGAAATTTTGACGCAGCAAGTACAGACGCTAGTGAATCGTAATGTGAAATATTGGCAAGTAAAAATCCAGTCCAATCTTTGCGGTCTTCATAACTGTGTAACAAGCAAGCGCCTCTGCTACCAAGGGCTCCATCGGCGTATACTTTAAAACCATTCACAAATAATTTGTCGGTTTTATAAGGTCCTCTTTTTAAATAGGCAGTAAGATTTTCAGGATTATCGCTCAGCATTGCAAAAAGGCGCATGTTAATTTTTCCTTCTTGCTGTAGCGTATCAATGATATTGATATCACTCATGTTGAGGCCACAATCGGTAATGGTGGTAAGCCCCTGCGCAAAACAATTTTGCTGCGCCGCTTGCAACCACTGCGTATACGTTTGTTTGGTTACTGCAGGAATAGAGCCGTAAACAAGGTCTGTTGCATTGTCAATTAATACACCTGTTAAAACGCCATTTTTTGTTTCAACCTCGCCACCCACAATGGTTTGACCCGGTTTCACGCCAGCGATATCAAATGCTTTTTGGTTGGCAATGGCCGCATGGCCATCCACACGTTGAAGCACAACGGGTATGTTAGGAAACAAAGTATTTAATAACGCATTGGTAGGATATTTTTTACCAGGCCATTTATTTTGATCCCATCCGCGTCCTTCAATCCAAGCAAGTTCTGGATGCGCAGCAGCAAAAATTTTTACGCGCTCTACGGCTTCTTCCCAACTAGTAGTGCCAAATAAATCTACCTGAAAAAGCGATTTTCCATAACCCACAAAATGCGCGTGCGCATCTATAAATCCAGGATATACTGCTTTCCCTTTTGCATCAATTTTTTCAGATGCAGTATAGGCTGCTAGTATTTCAGCATCGGTACCTGTTGCAACAATAAGACCGTCTTTAATGGCCATTGCCTGTGCTGTAGAAAAGCTACTATCTACGGTGTAGATAACACCGTTAACAACAATCGTATCTACTTTTTTAGGACCGCCGCAGCTTGTTAAAAACAGGGCAATAGCAGCGGTAGCAAACATTGTACGTATGCGCATAGGATAAATTTATAAAAGGTAAGATAGTTTTTATTTTAGTAATTCGCAAGGCTTTAAACCGGTGTGCTTTTTAAAAGCCGCCGAAAAATGCGATATAGAAGAGTAACCCAGTAGTGCAGAAATATCAGTTACGCTTAAGCCTTTTTCGTAGAGCAAATACTTAGCGTGCTCCATGCGTTGTTGTTGGTAAAAATCAAAAATGGTGGTGCCAAAAATTTCTTTAAACCCTTTTTTAAGGTAGCATTCATTCATGGCTACTTTACGGCTTAATTCTTTAATAGTAATTGGGTCGCCTATATGCTGTAGCAGTATTTCACGGGCTTCATAAATGCGTTCTCTACCTGCTGGATCTGCTAAAAATTTACACGTAAAGCCTTCTTCTTTTTCATCCACTAAACAGGTAAGACTGTAGAGTAAAATCTCATGCACTTTGGCGTTGATAAAAATATTTTCGAGGGCGCCGGTATAACTATGATTTAATAAAGTATCAAGTACACCACGCTTTCTGTTACATAACGGAAATACTTTTGTAAAAGCATTGGGATGCTTGAATGCAAGCACATCATCTTTATAATTGCTAACTTTTACATTGTGTACATAAGGGCGTAAAAAAGTGGAGGTAAAATGAAAAGTAAACGTGTCTACAGTTTCGTGTTTACCAAAGCAATTGTTGGTGGGCGAATGCACGCATTGTGCACAACTTTTTTCTTCGCAGAAGCGGTTACCCGAAATACAAAAACGGAGTTCTAAAAAGTTATTGGCAGGTTTTTTGGCATCGTAATGGTAAATGAGCATCCCTGTGTCTGATCCAGACCAAGGTTGAAGGGCGTAATAGCGCTTAATTTGGTACTCAATAGAGCCTGGAACCTGCTGTTCTTTGGTGTAAATCAGGCTCATACCTGTATCAACCAAATTTTGGTTTGCCACTCTTAATATGTCCATTACTTGTACCATCCAACTGCAAATTTAATGTATTACAATGGACCCTTCTAAATTGTTTGATGGCAAAGGGTTTTTTTAGCCTCAAAATAACCCTCAAATTGGTCATGGAACTGTCAAATTTATGTGGAAAACACGGACCCAAATTGAGCCTAAAAACAGCTTATTTTAACTAGCTTTGACCAGTTCTGACATTTCATCTAAACTCAGGATAGACAAGCATTTTATGAGCCAAGAACAATTAGATAGCAACGAGGCACAGAATAAGAATTATGGTGCCGACAGTATTCAGGTATTAGAAGGTTTAGAAGCGGTTAGAAAAAGACCCGCGATGTACATTGGAGACGTAGGCGTTAAAGGCCTTCACCACCTCGTGTATGAAGTGGTCGATAACTCTATCGATGAAGCCCTAGCTGGTTATTGCAAAAATATTAGCGTTACCATTCACGAAGACAATTCTATTAGCGTACAAGATGATGGACGTGGTATTCCTACGGCGATGCACACCAAAGAAAAAAGATCGGCGCTAGAAGTGGTAATGACCGTTTTACACGCGGGTGGTAAATTTGATAAAAATACCTACAAAGTATCGGGTGGTTTACACGGTGTGGGTGTGAGTTGCGTTAACGCACTTAGTACCACGCTATTAGTAACCGTTCATAGAGAAGGTAAAATATTTGAGCAAGAATATAAAATTGGTGTACCTCAATATGCAGTTCGCGAAATTGGCGAAAGTGCAATTACAGGAACCAAAGTTCACTTCTGGCCAGATGCTACTATTTTCCAAGAAACTGTATACAAAAAAGATATTTTAGAAGGACGTTTACGTGAATTGTCGTTTTTAAATAAGCGCATTAGTATTTCACTTACCGATTTAAGAGAGCTTGACGAAAACGGCGCTCCTTACGTCAATAAATTTTACAGCGAAGGCGGTATTATTGAGTTTGTAGAACTACTAGATAAGCAAGCAAACCGTAACGCAATTATCGCACAACCCTTATATGTAGAGGGTTTAGACGAAGCTACCAATGTTGCTGTTGAAGTAGCATTAACCTACAACGACGATTTTAAAGAACATATTTTTTCTTACGTTAACAACATCAATACCATCGAAGGTGGTACACACGTAACAGGTTTTAGACAAGCCTTAACGCGTGTATTTAAAAGCTACGGTGATAAAGAAGGACTTTTTGAAAGAGCAAAAGTTGCTGTAGAAGGTGACGACTTTAGAGAAGGTTTAAGTGCCATTATTTCTGTAAAAGTTCCAGAACCACAATTTGAAGGACAAACCAAAACAAAACTTGGTAACTCTGAAGTAAGTGGTGTGGTACAAACTACGGTTGCAAGAGCATTGGAAGCTTACCTCGAAGAAAATCCACGTGAGTCTAAGCAAGTAATTTCAAAAATTATTTTAGCTGCTCAAGCCCGTGTTGCTGCCAAAAAAGCACGTGACATGGTACAACGTAAAACCGTTTTAAGTGGCGGTGGTTTACCTGGTAAACTAGCCGATTGCTCTGAGCGTGATCCAGAAAGATGTGAACTATACTTAGTGGAAGGAGACTCTGCGGGTGGTACGGCTAAACAAGGTCGTGACAGAAGCTACCAAGCAATTTTACCATTACGTGGTAAAATCCTAAATGTAGAAAAAGCCATGGAACATAAAATTTACGAGAACGAAGAGATCCGTAATATGTATACAGCGCTTGGAGTTACCGTTGGTACCCCAGAAGATCCTAAAGCATTAAACATTGCAAAGCTTCGTTATCATAAGTTAATTATTATGACCGATGCCGACGTTGATGGATCGCATATCGCTACCCTTATTCTTACTTTTATTTTCCGTTACATGAAAGAATTAGTAGAACAGGGCTATATCTACATAGCGCAACCACCTTTATACCTTGTTAAAAAAGGTAAAGATCAGCAGTACGCTTACAACGAAGAGCAGCGTAAAATGTGGATCGAAAAACTAGGTGGTGGCAAAGAAGACAGTGTTACTATCCAGCGTTACAAGGGTTTGGGTGAAATGAACGCCGATCAATTATGGGAAACAACCATGGATCCGTCTCGCCGTACCCTTAAGCAAGTAACCATCGAAAGTGCTGCGGAAGCAGACCGTGTATTTAGTATGCTCATGGGTGATGAAGTGGCTCCACGCCGCGAATTCATTGAAACGCACGCTAAATATGCTAAAATTGACGTGTAAAACCCGCCAAATTGTGAATAAACCAGCCCAAAATCTGCACAATACAGCCTGTTAACTTATGGCTAGATTGTAGAAATTAGCTAGCTTGTGGAAGCAATTCGGTTGCTCATTAACTAACCTAACAAAATTTGAACAAATGGACACTTCAAAAATGATTAAAGCATATTGCCTTAAGACAAAAGAAAAAAACGTTCCAATGCAAGACGCAGTAGTTACTAAAACTGCTCGTGGTGGATACATGGCTGCTGGTCATGATGGCAAAGGAAATAAAATGGCTGCTATCTTAGGAGAAGCTAAAGCTTTACAAGCAATTGCTGATGGCGTTGCAACAAAAGGATTCTAGTTTAGATTTTTCTATTATAGAAAATATAATTAAACCTGCCTTTGGGCGGGTTTTTTTATGCGGTCGCAGTAGTAGCAGGTGCTTGCGGAATTACACCCTTGTGCATGAGCGTTAAAAAGCGTAGCATCGCATCCATATCATTTACATGATCTACTACGAGCATAAATAATTTACCTACTTGTTTAAGGCGCGCTTTGTTGGTACCTGTTTGTAAATAGTCGAGCACTTTTTTAAATAATTCCGATTCAAAATATGGAGAGTCGGGTCTATTAATAAAATAACAACGCAGCGTATTTTCTTTTAAGGTCATTTTCTCGAAACCCAGGTCTACAGCGAGCCAGCGGCACTGCACGGTTGTAAATAAATCCGTTACCTGCGGTGGTAATGCACCAAAACGGTCTATCAATTCGGTGTTAAATTCGTTGAGGTCATTGTCATTTTCACAATTATCGAGGCGGGTATATAAACTAAGGCGTTCTGCAATACTTTCGACATAAGAATCTGGAATTAAAATTTCCAAATCGGTATCGATGGTACAGTCTTTAACAAAATCGTCCTGCTTACTAATTTCTTCTTTAAATAAATCTTTGAAGGAGCTGCGTTTTAATTCGCGCACGGCTTCCTCTAAAATTTTCTGGTACATTTCAAAACCTATTTCGGCCATAAACCCACTCTGATCGCCACCTAATAAATTACCTGCACCACGTATGTCTAAATCACGCATCGCAATCTGAAACCCACTACCTAAATCGGTAAACTGCTCAAGTGTTTGTAAACGCTTACGCGAATCGGAAGGAAGCGAACTCATAGGCGGCGCTAATAAATAACAAAACGCTTTTTTATTACTACGCCCTACACGCCCACGTAGCTGGTGCAAATCCGATAAACCAAAATGATGCGCATTGTTTACAATAATGGTATTAACGTTAGGGATGTCTACCCCACTCTCTACAATATTGGTACAAACCAGTACGTCGTATTTTTTATCTATAAAATCCAAAATGCGTTCCTCTAATTCGTGCCCTTCTAGTTGCCCATGCGCAAAGCCAATGCTTAAATCGGGACAGAGACCCTGAATAAGCGCACACATTTCAGATAAGCCCTGCACCCTGTTATGGATAAAAAACACCTGACCCCCACGCTCTGTTTCGTAATAAATGGTGTCTCTAATAAAGTCGTCATTAAAAACGTGGACCTCTGTTTGAATGGGTTGTCTGTTGGGTGGCGGCGTATTGATAATACTTAAATCACGCGCTCCCATTAAACTAAATTGAAGGGTACGTGGAATAGGCGTGGCAGTAAGCGTTAAGCAGTCTACACTGGTTTTTAAAGTCTTTAATTTTTCTTTGTGACCAACTCCAAATTTTTGCTCTTCATCAATAATCATGACGCCGAGGTCTTTAAACTTTACCTCTTTACCCAAAATACCATGGGTGCCAATAATGATATCAATTTTGCCTTCTGCTAATTTTTGTAAGGTTTCCTTTTTTTCTTTTGCCGATTTAAATCGATTGATAAAATCGACAGTTACCGGAAAATCAGAAAGCCTTTCTTTAAACGTTTTATAGTGCTGAAACGCTAATATAGTAGTAGGCACCAACACCGCAGCCTGCTTGCCATCCACCACCGATTTAAATGCTGCACGCACGGCCACTTCTGTTTTACCAAAACCCACATCACCACACACCAGCCTATCCATAGGCGATGTAGACTCCATATCCCGCTTTACATCTTGGGTGGCTTTGTACTGATCCGGCGTGTCTTCGTAAATAAACGAAGCTTCTAATTCTGTTTGTAGATAATTATCAGGGGCATGCGCAAAACCTACTTGCGATTTACGCTCTGCATATAATTTAATCAAATCAAAAGCAACTTCTTTAACCTTGGCTTTTGTTTTTTCTTTGAGCTTGGCCCACACATCGGAACCTAGCTTATTAATTTTAGGCATCGTGCCTTCTTTGCCCGTATACTTTGATATTTTATGAAGTGAATTGATGTTCACGTATAAAATATCACCCTCTTTATAAATGATACGCACCGCTTCTTGCGTTTTACCATTTACTTCAATTTTTTGAAGTCCCGAATAAGTTCCAACACCATGATCGATATGTGTTACATAATCGCCAGGTTGCAAGTCCCGTAAGGTTTTGAGCGTGATGGCTTTATTTTTATTATAGGCCTGCTTAACCTTGTATTTATGGTAGCGCTGAAAAATTTGATGATCGGTGTAGCAAACAATTTTTAAGTCGTTGTCTATAAATCCTTCATGAATACTAGTAGGAACTGGAACAAAATTAATTTCTGTTTTTAGGTCTACAAAAATGCTATGCAAACGCTCTAATTGCTTTACCTGTTCTGCAAAAATATACAACGAATACCCAGCACCTTCGTGTGCTTTTAAATCTTTGATGAGTAAATCAAACTGTCTATTAAAAGAAGGTTGTGGTTTGGTATTGCATTCTATTTCGAGTGTGGCGCTACCTGCATGCATGCCAAACTCAATGTGGTGGCGGCCCGCAAGGGACGCCATAATGTCTTCGGAAGTAATAAAATCTTGCAGGGTAACGTCGTTCATGACGCGGGTATCGTCTTCGTCGTCACTATTTTGCATGCGGTAACCGCTATCGAGTAGTGACACAAAACCCTCAAGGTCTTCGTATTGCTGTGTTACTTTTTCACAAATAAAAGATAGGTCTTTGGTCCATACCACCGTGTTCTCTTTTAAGAATTCGAAGAGCGAAACTTTTTCACCAGTGGTAAACTGCGTTTCTACATTAGGTATGATATTAACCTGTAATAATTTTCTTTCGGAGAGCTGTGTTTCTGGATCAAAAATTCGAATAGAGTCTACTTCGTTTCCAAAAAGCTCAACACGATAAGGCTTTTCGTTACCAAAAGAATAGATATCTAAAATACCACCTCTAATGGCAAACTGTCCGGGCTCATATACAAAGTCGGAACGCTTGAAACCATACATGACAAAGAGTTCTAGCAAACTCTCTACATTAATAGTATCATTGGTTTTAATAGAAATAATATTGGACTTCAGCGTTTCAGAGAGTACTACTTTTTCAAAAATAGCTTCGGGATACGTGACCAACATTTTTTTGTTGCCCCCCGCCGCTAACTTCGTTAGCGCCTCGGTCCGGAGCATCACATGAGAACTATTTAAAAGCTTAAAGTTTTTTCTGTTTTTGAAAGACGAAGGAAAGTAAAACACGTCCAGTGCCTTCGAAACATTTTCGAGTGTGTTGTGAAAATAAGCCGCCTCTTCGGCGTCTTGTAATATCACAATATGGTTGAGCGAATCGGTGTTCGTGTGCGCAAATACACCGGCTACAAAAAATTCGGGACTGCTACCTTGTAAGTTTTTTAAAAAGATTTTTTGGGGTTCGGGCAATAGAAGGCTGCTCACCAATTGATTTAGGTGGGGGGTATTATTAAACTGCGCTAGCAACACATCCAAATTCATAAAGTCGTCTCCGGCGCAAAGATAACAAAACGCCACCCAAAGTCATGAGCAGCGCAAAATTAAACGGCGCACAAAAAGGGGATCAGCGCAAAAAGGGGATCAGCGCAAACAGGGGATCAGCGCTCAATTAGTAACTCGCATCTGCATTCACGCTTATTTGAAGACGCGTTTGCTTGCCAACCTCCACCCTGCACAACCCAATATTGTTTTTCTCATCAAATTGGTTGGCAAAAAAGGCGCCGCCTTTTAGTACAAAAACCGAGTATGTGCCCGCCTCAAGAGCTACGCTAAACTGCCCGGCCTCGTTGGTGTCCAATTTTTGTACCAAACGCGTATTCACGGTTAAAAAAAGTGGACTCGTCCCTATTTGTTTAACCTTACTTATATGAGTAGAATCATAAATATAAACAGTGGTTTTAAATGCTCTAGGTGTGGGCGCTGGTGCACCTACCATGGGCATCTGATTACCGGTAGTTTCAGTGACTTCTCCCACTATACCTTGGGTAATGGTACTAGACTGGCTAGCTCCTGCTGCTGGGGTGTTAGACGCTTTTGGGGTCTTGCAAGCAATCCCCCAAAAAATGAGGGTAAATACGTAAAAAAGAACTCGTTTCATATGGCAAAGTTAAAAGGTAATTGAGTATTTTTAATTCAGTATAAAAGCCCTTGTGGCATTAATGTGAAGATATATGAAAACACTTATGTTGAATAGAACCGCTCGTTTTTTTGGAACATTATTTTTTTGTGCATTTTTTACAAGTATAACAGTTGCACAAACAACAACCGAACCTGCTATTCTTGAGCGAACTGCTAAAGCACTAAAAATTGCAGATCAAGAAAATTATATCAAAGCATTATCGCTTGCCAAACAAAAAGGTTGGGCATTAACATTCACCGACAAAGAAGGAAATGTAGGAAAGCTAGTAGGTGTAGATGCATTTAATTTACCTAAGTACTATATCGCGCACAATAACGCCATTGCTGCCAATACAACAAGGGCCAATCAATTATGGCCAGGTGGATCATCGGGGCTTAATTTATCTGGATCATCTAATGCAGTAAAAAATAAATTAGGCGTTTGGGATGGTGGTAAAATTTTAACAACACACGTAGAACTTGTAAATAGAGTTACGCAAAAAGATAATTCATCGGTCTTATCTGACCATGGCACACACGTAACAGGTACCATGATTGCGACTGGTGTTAACCCGAGTGCAAAAGGGATGGCGTATGGTTTACAAGGCATTATCGCCTATGATTTTACTGGCGATAAAGCAGAGATTGCAACAGAGGCGCCTAATCTTTTAATTTCAAACCATTCGTACGGAACCATTACAGGATGGAATTATAACTCTTCTCAAAGTAGATGGGAATTTTATGGCCGTTCTACAGACAATGAAGATTACAAATTTGGATACTACAGTAATGACGCACAACTCATAGATTCTATTGCTTACAATGCGCCTTATTACCTCTATGTAAAATCGGCGGGCAATAGCAGAAATCAAAATGGTCCAGCTGTTGGTCAACCATTTTTCAGATACAATGCAAGTAATACCATGGCTGCTGCTGGTAATAGACCAGATGGCATCAGTAGCAATGATGGCTATGGAATTGTTTCTTGGGATGGTAATGCAAAAAATATTTTAACTATCGGTGCTGTTAACGGCATTTCTTCTATTTACAGTAGACCCGAAGATGTAGTGATGAGTAGTTTTAGTTGCTGGGGACCTACCGATGATGGTCGTATCAAACCAGACGTAGTAGCCAATGGTGTAGGGGTTTTATCAAGTGTTTCTTCATCTAATACGAGTTATTCAAGTTTGAGTGGAACATCCATGGCCTCACCCAATGCATCAGGTTCTCTTTTATTATTACAAGAATTATATGCACGTTTAAAAAATGGTGAATTCTTAAGAGCTGCTACCATTAAAGGGCTAGCCATTCATACAGCCAGTGAAGCAGGTAGCGCGCCAGGTCCCGATTATAAATTTGGCTTTGGTCTTTTAAACGTAGAAAAAGCAGCTTCTGTAATTTCAGCATCTGTGGCCAATAATAATAATGCAAGTAGTGAGCACTTAATGTTTGAAAATGTTTTCAATGCAACAACTACTTCTTTTTCAACAAATGTAATTGCTTCAGGTAAAGGTCAATTAAGGGCTACTATTTCATGGACAGATCCTAAAGGAAATGTAGAAACCGTAAACGTATTAAATGACCCTACACCAAAACTTGTGAATGACTTAGATGTTAGGGTTACAACAAATGGTGGTGCCAAAGTATTTAAGCCATGGGTAATGATACCTTCAAGCCCTAGCAGCGATCCTTCTCCAGGTGATAACGTACTTGATAACGTTGAAGTAGTAGATGTAGATAGCACCATTCCTGGTCAATCGTATACTGTAACGGTTACCTATAAAAACACATTACAAAGAGGCACCCAAGCATATTCACTTCTTGTAAGTGGCGTGGGCGGAACCGCTTACTGCGCATCAACAGCATCTTCTAATGTTGGTGGTAAAATTGATAGCGTAAGTTTTAAAACCATTCGTTATTCAAATCCTACTGGCGGAACTACTTACACAGACAATACCAAAACGGTAGCGCAAGTAGAACCATTACAAAGCGTTCCATTTTATGTTCGCGCGGGTAGTTCAGATGCAAGCAACAATAATAAAATTGCAAAAATATTTATCGACTACAACAACAACGGAACATTTACCGACGATAACGAACTTGTAGCAACAAGCGGCAACCTTGCAAATGCAGGAGCCTTTACAGGAAATATTGCCATTCCTAATACAGTGAGTATTGGTAATTATTTAAGAATGCGTATTGTGTTGCAAGAAACGTCAAATGCTGCAGACGTTAACGCATGTGGTACATACGCAAAAGGTGAAACGCAGGATTACCGTTTATTAGTGATCAATCCATCTAACGATGTATCTGTTACGAGCATTACAAATCCAGGATCTTTGGAGTGTGCTGACAGTACTCAATATTTATCTGTACAACTAAGAAACAATGGCACAGCACCTGCCGATAACGTAACTGTAAACGCTGTTATCAAAGAAGGCAATACAGTAGTAGCAACCATTAATGCGCCTTATCCTGGAACCATTCCGGGGCAAACAAATGTGAGCCTTACACTTCAAAAGCCATTTTTAACAAAACCAAACACTTCGTATAATGTTGCGGTGTCTGTTAATTTTACCGCAGATCAAAATCCTACCAACAACTCTATTGTTAATGATGTAACCATTAGTAGCAAATCAAGTACACCAGATGCAGTAGGTACCATTTGTGGTACAAATGCTATTCTAAAAGTGAATAATCCAGAAGCAAATGCTAACTACTATTGGTATACCAGTGAAACAAGCAATACACCTGTTGCAGCTGGACCTACTTATAATACAAACACCATTCCTACCAATAAAACATATTATGTAGGAAGAGAAATGAAAACAACAGTTGGTTTTCCCAACAAAATGGTACACCCTGATGGTGGCTACAATAGTTTTAGCGGAAACTTTGTGCGCATCAATAACTCTGTGCCAGTAATTATTGAAAGTGTAAGACTTTACATTGGAAATCCTGGTACCGTTCAAGTAATGCTTGCAGACTTAGGAACCCTAAATGCAAATGGAAGCTATACCTACTTCCCATTAAGCAGTGTTACATTTAATGTGTCGGCAACAAATCCTAACCCTACAGGTGGTGCTGTAACAGGAAACCCTGCAGGTGATACGGGTGCTATTTACCAGTTAAACTTACCAGTAAACACCCCTGGAGATCATGTGCTTATGGTAACCTGCTCCAATGGTGCAACCATTTTCAGAAATAATAATATTATTGGAACAACCTATCCAATGGGTATGCCAGGTGTATTTAATATCACCGGTAACAGTGTAAACTGGGGTTCTACCAACGATCCTAATCCGTTCTATTATTTCTTCTACAACATGAAAATTAGAACACAAGCTGGCTGTCTAAGTGATAAAGCAACCATTGTAGCTACAAACGTTGTAGCACCAACGATTACCAAAGTTGCAGACTCATTATCAAGTAGTGCAACATCTGGAAATCAGTGGTATTTTAATGACGCTTCTATACCAGGTGAAACAGGACAAAAAACCAAATTAAGACAATCAGGTGCTTACAAGGTTGTGGTTACGGATGCCACTGGATGTTCACAAACTTCCAATATCATCAACCACGTAGTAACAGCCTTACCGCCAGAAGTGGTAGCCAAAGAAATTAATTTAACCGTATCGCCTAACCCTAACAATGGCAAGTTCCAATTACGTTTTGAGGTTAAAAATAGGGCGCCATTAAATATTGATATTTTAACCGCAAGTGGTCAAAAAGTATTCACCGAATCGACCCCTAATTTTAATGGTATTTACAGTAAAGAAATCAATATTGGAAAACCAAGCTCAGCGTATTATTTGTTAAAAATTGAGCATAACAAAAAAACATACACTCAAAAGGTAATTATCATAGACTAGTTACCCTGTCTAGCGTACCTTTAGGGTATGAAAAATATTTACCTCCTTATATTTATGATAGCTGCTTGCTTAACAACAAGCAGCTATTCTTTTGCTCAAAAAATTGAGAAAAGAACGGGCTTTTTAAAAGACAGTGCTACGCAAATGCCCATCGTGCTTGCGAGTGTTACCAATTTAACAACCCGTGAAACCGTTATGACTAGCAGTGCTGGTAAATTTTTAATTGCAGTAAAACCCAAAGACATTTTATCTTTTGCAGCAGTTGGATATTATTTTGACACCCTTACAGTAACATCAGAAAAAAATACAGATCAGATTGCTGCATTTTTAAAACCACTGGGCGCTTTTTTAGGAAACGTAACCGTAAGTAGTAAAGGACTTAACAGATATCAGTTAGACAGTATCGAGCGCCGTAAAGAATTTTTACAAGGCATTGCAAATTACATGATACCTGCGGTTGCCAAAGCCAATTCGGGCGCGGGCATCGCACTTAACATTGACCGTTTTTCTAAAAATGAAAAAAAGAAAAGAAGGGCTTTTGCATTTTATGAGGACAACGAAAATGAAGCCTATATCAATTACCGGTTTACACCAGAACTAGTGGCTTCACTTACCGGATTTAAAGATGATGAGCTGCAAACATTTATGCAAACCTACAGACCTTCTACCACATGGTTACGTGCCAATCTAACCAAAGAAGATTTAGTGTACTATATCAATGCACAGTTAAAAAACTACAAGCCTACTCGTAACGAAGTGCGTTAATTGGATTGAGTTTAGCAGCTTTCATAGCAGGATAAATACCAGCACCTAAGCCCACGGCGGTACAAATTACAATACCAGTAATTACCCAACCCCATGGAATAATAAATCCTGTGTTTAAGTAGATAGCAAAAATATTTCCAACGCCAACGCCTAGTAAAATACCAAAAAAGGCGCCAAGCAAACTAATAATAACGCTCTCAAATAAAAATTGCTGACGGACATTTTTACTTTTCCCACCAATAGCTTTAATAAGTCCCACTTCTTTGGTTCTTTCATTAACAGCCACTAGCATAATATTCATGAGTCCAATAGCAGCGCCAATTAGTGTAATAAGTCCAATAGCACCCGCAGAGCCTGTAATACTGCCTAAAAAGCCAATAAACATCTCAGCAAACTTGTCACTTTTTTCAATCACAAAATTATCTGTTTCGGTAGGCATTAATTTACGGATCGATCTAAAATAAGCCGTTGCCTGACCTGCAGCAGGATCAATTTCTTTAACGTTGGCAACCATAACGCCCATCAAATAAGAGTTACTTGCATTGCCATACTTTCTAATATTGTTATAAGAGGTAATGATCACATCGTCTTGACGCATCATGGCACTAGAGCCCTTTGCTTTTAATAGCCCCACCACACGGTATGGCGCACCACTTACCCGCACAATTTTATCTAGACATCTTTCTGGCTTATCACCAAATAAAGTAACCGCAACAGCATTACCTAAAATGCAAATGTTCCGACCACTTTGTATGTCCTGCTCATTTAAATTTCTTCCCTGAATTAAGGTATACCCACTCACCGCTAAATAATTTTCATCACCACCCATCAGCGTAATTTGTGGATTGGTTTTTTTATCTTGGTAATGTATTTCTTGACCACCAGGTCCTCTTCTATATATACTTACAAAAGCCCCCGGAAAGCTGTAGGTTTTTTTAAAAAACTCCGCATCTTCTTTACGAATGGGCTTATCTAAATTTGATTTTTTTTCTTTTTGACCGCGTACCGATTTAGCAACATCAGAATTATTGCCACCCATTCTTACGCGCGAATTTTTATACCTAATATTAAAGGCATTGGTACCCATCGATGAAAAGCTCTCTTTTAAACTCTGGTTCATGGCTTCAATAGCCGTGATAATACCAATCAGTGCCATGATACCAAACGCGATAATGGCAACGGTAATACTAGTACGCAATTTGTTAGCGCGTACCGTACGCCAAGCAAGTGATAAAGAGTCTAAAGAAGTCATTCCTGCCATAATAGTAGCATTATAGCTGTAAAGATAGCACAGATTGAGCAGCCCCTAACAGAGGGCCTCAAAAAAATGAGGAGCGGTAAGTAGGCCAATAAGTATGGTAAAATACTAAAAGTAAAGCCAGCTTAAAAGCGCAGAAGGCCAGATGCCTAGAATCACAATTAAAGCAGCCACAGCAATTAATGCCGCTTTAAAACCACCTGTAATAGGCAGGGTTTGCGGATCGCCTTCTTTAAAATACATGGCCTGAATGACTCTAAAGTAATAGTATACGCTTACAGCTGCTAAAATTACGGCTACAATAATGAGCCAAAGGGCACCACCTGCTTGCATAGCACCTGCTAGTACATAGTATTTTGCAAAAAAGCCAGCCGTTAAAGGAATACCAGATAACGATAATAAAGAAACAGTTGCTGCAAAAGCAAGTACCGGTTCTTTTTTAGCAAGGCCATTAAATCCATCTAATGTATAATCCTGTAATTTAATAAGCACAGCAAAAATGCTAATCGTAGCTAAGCTATACGCAGCTGCATACAAGAGCATACCTTCTTTAGCAATTTCTGTATTATTGGCATAGAGTGCAAAAAGCATAAAACCTGCCTGCGCAATACTTGAATACGCGAGCATACGTTTAACGCTCTGCTGAAATACAGCCGTAATATTTCCTATTAATAAAGTTGTAACAATAGCAAAGTCAACAATGATATGCCAAGTAGGGCCAAGCACCGTGTACAAATTTTCAAATACACGAATAAACGCAAGCATACCTGCAGCCTTAACAATGGTAGACATAAATGACGTAAACACACTTGGTGCACCATCATAAACATCTGGCGTCCAAAAATGAAAAGGAGCAGCAGATACTTTAAATGACATAGAAGCAAAAAGTAGTACAACGCCTGCTACAAGTAAGTATGGAGGTTGTTGAGAAGCAACAATCACACCTCTTAAACTACTACTATGCACCATACCAAAATTACCGGTAGCACCATACATAAGCGCAATACCCATAAGCATCACACCGGTAGAAAAAGAACCCATTAAAAAATACTTAAGCGACGCTTCATTACTTTTTAAATTTCTTTTATCAGAACCTGTTAAAATATAAAGAGGAATTGATAAAATTTCGACGCCAATAAATAACATGAGTAGTCCATTAAATGAACTTAAAATGGCTACACCACAAAGCACAAAAAAGATGAGCGCAAAATACTCTGCTACATTAATACCTACTTCTGTAATGTCACTTGCACTGAGCAATAAATAAATAAACGTAGCACCATATGCAATACAGTTAAAAAACAAACCATAACGCTGGGTTACAATTAAATCATGTGTATTGATATCAAATGAAAACAAATTATTCATTTCCATTAAATTGGCAGCCAGTAATACAAGCACGCCCACTGTTGCAATGTTTTTTATGATTGTTTTATTCGTGGTAAAAATGCCACTAAACATCATCACAACTCCCAGTAAAGCCGATACAATAATTGCGTTCATAAGAAATTATTTTATAACGAGTAAAGCGTTAACAGAATCTTTGGTTAAGTCAATGAGTGGTTGCGGATATACGCCAAGCGCAATAACTGCTAAAACAATTACAACAAGCACCCACTTGCTATAACTATTTATTTCGGTAGCGTTTGCTGTAACAGCAGATACTTCTCCAAACAATACTTTTTGTACCATTTGAAGGGTGTAAATAGCACCTAATATAATGCTCACCCCAGCAGCTGCAGCTATCCAAATATTATATTGGAATAATCCATTAAATAATAAGAATTCACCAATAAAAGCATTGGTAAGTGGTAAAGCAATATTTGCAAAAGCTAGTACCACAAATAAGATAGCCATGGTTGGCGCTTTGGTAGCAAGGCCACCTAGTTCCGATAATTTACGGGTACCCAGCGTAGACTCAATAGCGTTGGCAAGAATCCAAAGTCCAATCACGTTAATTCCGTGGTTAAACATTTGTACCTGTACCCCTTGTAAACCCAGTGTGCCGCCAGCAAAAATAGCCGCAGCCATTAGGCCAATATGCGCAATAGAAGAATAAGCAATTAAACGTTTGATATCATCTTGCTTAATCGCAATTAATGAAGCGTAAATCATTCCTACCACCGATACAATCACAATAGGCATTGCAAATGTTGAAGTGGCTACCGGAAATAAAGGCAACACCCAACGAATCACTGCAAATAAACCCATTTTAACCATCACGCCGCTAAGCACCATGGTAGTTGCCGTTGGTGCCTGCTCGTAAGCATCTGGCTGCCAGGTATGTAAAGGGAATATTGGCATTTTGATAGCGAATGCAATAAAAAATAAAAAGAAAGGAAGTGTTTCTTGACCACTTAACAAATCAGTGTTGGTAAATGAAGACCATGCAAAACTATGATCCTTGGTATGCAAGTAAACATATAAAATACCTACAAGCATCAGTAAAGAACCTAAAAACGTATAAATGAAAAACTTAAACGTAACAGCAATTCTTTTTTCGCCACCCCAAATAGAAGACAAAAAGTAAACCGGAATTAAAGCAAGCTCCCAGAAGAAATAAAATAGTAGTGCATCCATCGAAATAAACACACCTATTAATCCTGCTTGTGCTAGTAACATTAATGCATAAAAAACACCTGGATTACTGTAATTATTATTACGCGTAGCAATAAAAATGAGCGGCATACTTATAGCAGTTAGCAATACCAGCATTTTAGACATGCCATCTAATGCAACGCTAAAGTTTGCGCCAATGCTAGGCAACCAGGTTGCTTCAAACTGATGCATAGAAGCAGGCATGGCATAAATACCAACTATTGCAGTCATTAAAGTAACCACCGATGCTAGTATTGCCCAGTTGCTTGCTGCTTTTTGCTCTTTAATAAAGAACCCTAAAATACCTGCAACCAGCGGAATAAAAAGTAATAAAACAGGAATCATATCTTTTATTTAACGTTAATAGAACGGTTAAAGGATCTACTAAAATATTTTATGAATAAAATGCATAATGGTGTTGTCATTAAACCAAATGATAATGAATAACACAAGTGCCATTACCATCATTAAAATATAACTACCCACTTGACCACTTTGCAAAAGTCTAAATTGACGACTACCATAACCTACTAATTTACCTACCCCATTAACAGCGCCATCAATTACATATTTCTCTATCGTATTTTTCAAAAATCCTGCAAACCAGTGTAGCGGATTTACAATTACGGTATCATACAACTCATCGATATACCATTTGTTTTCTAATACTTTAGCAATGCCGGTATTAGGTTCCGTAGTCGTATGTTTTTTAAACTTGGTAACTGCATATACAATCACAATTAAAATAAGTGCCGTTGCCGTACCCATTAAAATCCATTCGGTAGAATGCTCAATATGATGTGCGTGAACAAGTGCTGTAGAACCCGCAAACACCGGTGCTAAAAAATGCTCAAGCGCATGCGCGTTAGGTGCAAAAAGCGCAGGAGTACCAACAAACCCAGCAACCACCGCAAAAAACGCCAACACCATAAGTGGAAGTGTCATCGCAATTGGGCTTTCGTGTAAGTGTTCCTGTTGGTGCGCAGTACCTCTAAAGTTTCCTAAGAAGGTAAGACTATAGAGTCTGAACATATAAAATGCAGTGAGTAATGCACCACCGATTCCTACATAATAGAAGATAGGATTGGTTGCATAAGCTGCCATTAAAATTTCATCTTTAGAAAAGAAACCAGAAAATGGAGGTACACCCGCAATAGCAATACATCCTAGTAAAAAGGTAAGATGCGTAATTGGTAATTTACTTTTTAGTCCACCCATTTTAGTAATGTCTTGCTCATGATGCATGGCATGAATTACAGAACCTGCGCCTAAAAATAAAAGGGCTTTAAAAAATGCGTGCGTCATTACGTGAAACACCGCACCAGTATAAGCGCCAACGCCTAAACCTAAAAACATATAACCTAACTGACTTACAGTAGAGTAAGCGAGTACTTTTTTAATATCATTTTGCTTGAGTGCAATAGTAGCAGCAAAAATGGCTGTAGCTAAACCAATCACCGCAACAAGTGTTTGTGTTGCTGGCGCCATGGTATATAAAATGTTACTTCTAGCAATCATGTAAATACCAGCGGTAACCATGGTAGCCGCGTGGATAAGTGCAGACACCGGTGTTGGACCCGCCATTGCATCTGGAAGCCAGGTGTACAAAGGAATTTGAGCACTCTTACCCATTGCACCTACAAATAATAAAGTAGTGATGATGGTGATATCAGTAGCAGATAACTGTGATACGGCTGCAAATACAGAAGCGTAAGAAACAGTACCTAATTTAACAATCAACCAAAATACAGCGAGTAAAAAACCAAGGTCACCAATACGGTTCATGATAAATGCCTTTTTAGCAGCGGCATTGTAATTGTTGTTTTTGAACCAAAAACCAATCAGTAAATAAGAACACAATCCTACGCCTTCCCAACCAATAAACATTACAACGTAGTTACCACCTAATACCAGTAATAGCATCGAAAACACAAACAAATTTAAATAGGCAAAATACCTACCAAAATGCATGGGCTCTTCTTCGTGCATATATGCAGTCGAGTACAAATGAATTAAAAATCCAATACCCGTAATAATAAGTAAGAATAAAGAAGACAATGGATCCACCAAAAATTCGAAAGGAATGATTAAAGATCCAACATGGATAAAATTAAAAAGTTGTACGGTTGCACCGCCACCATTTTTAACATCAAAGAAAATCAATAAGCTCACCACAAAAGAGGCTAGCATAGCACCAGAGCCAATGATACCAATCAGTTGCTTTGATAATGATTTTCTAAAAAGTCCGTTAACCAGAAAGCCGAGTAACGGAAAAAGGGGCACTAAATAAACAAGCTTACTCATATCCTAGTTAGTTTTTTAATCTATTCAAGAAGTTAATATCTACACTATGTACATTTCTGTACATCATTACTATAATGGCGAGTCCTACACTTACCTCTGCAGCTGCAACCACCATAATAAAAAATACAAAGAGTTGCGCTTCAATACCAATCATAGAAGTTTTGTCTCCAGCAAGTGCCATAGTATTGTGCACTTTAGAAAACGCAACGAGCAATAAATTCACAGCGTTTAACATGAGCTCGATACACATAAAAACGATAATGGCGTTTCGGCGTGTTAAAACCCCTACAATGCCAATACTAAATAAGGCAAGACAGAGGTAGATATAATATTGAATAGGCATATGCGAATACTTTAATGTTAATTATGCTTTTTTACCAATGACAACGGCGCCAACCATGGCACTTAAAAAGAGTACACTACTAATTTCAAAAGGCACTACAAAATCGTTAAAGAGCGCCTTTCCTAAATTTTTAATCAGTCCGATTTCACCAGTACCCATGGTTACTGCGATATTGTTTAATTCGTTGGCTTGTTTTACCAGTGATACCAACACCATTAAAAAACAACCACCCGCAATTACACCAGCGAGTTTTAACCAATTGTTTTTTTGTGGCTCGGTAGATGCATTGAGGTTCATAAGCATGATCACAAACAAGAACAATACCATGATCGCACCCGCATAAACGATAAGGTTTACGATAGCTAAAAACTGTGCATTTAATAAAATGTAATGACCAGAGATGGCAAAAAATACAGCAATCAACCAAAGCACACTATGCACCGGGTTTTTACTAACCACTACCATCACGGCACTAAAAAGCGCAAGCACCGTTAAAAAGTAAAATAAGAATTGTGTAATACTCATGCGTTCGTTATTAATTTCTTTGACCCTTTGCTGCAGCGTATGCTTCAGGTTCCGTTACTGGATTCGGGATTAATAAATGATCTTTTCCATAAATAAAACCAGTGCGCGTAAAATTAGCTGGCGCAAAAGTTTCACTTAAATAAATGGCGTCTTTAGGACAAGCTTCTTCACAAAGGCCACAAAAAATACAGCGCAGCATATTAATTTCATACTTGGCAGCATATTTTTCTTCGCGGTATAAATTTTCTTGGCCCACTTCACGCTCTGCAGCTTCCATGGTAATGGCTTCGGCAGGGCAAGCCACCGCGCAAAGCCCACAAGCAGTACAACGCTCTCTACCCTCTTCATCTCTGTTTAAAACATGAAGCCCTCTAAACACCGGACTAAACTCACGTTTTTGTTCCGGATAACGGATGGTAGGTTGCTTTTTAAAAATGTGACTAAATGTAATAGCCATTCCTTTTAAAATGCTCGGAATGTATAAGCGCTCCATGAATGTCATGGGCTTTCTGGATACTTCCTGTGCTCTATTGGTTAACGCCTGCATAGCTAATTGAATTAATATTTTAAACCCCTGCTTTTAATAAAATAAGTGCACCAGTAACAAGCATGTTAAATAGCGCAAGTGGAATCATGGTTTTCCAACCCAAGTTCATGAGTTGATCATATCTAAAACGTGGAACCGTCCAACGAATCCACATAAATACAAAAATGAAAATAGCAATTTTAGTAAGTAGCGCAGCTACACCAATAATCGCTGCAATGTTTGGAGCCAGTGTGCTTTCGTCTAAGAAAGGAACATCAAAACCACCAAAATATAAAGAAGCCATTACCGCACTACTCATAATCATATTGATGTATTCCGAAAACAAATAGAAACCTAGTTTCATAGAAGAATACTCCTGGTGGTAACCAAAGTTTAATTCGTTTTCTGCTTCTGGTAAATCAAAAGGGGTTCTGTTACACTCTGCAAGTGCACAAACAAAAAAGATAATAAAACCAAGTGGTTGGTAAACAATATTCCAGTAACTGCCAGCGGCCATTTGACCATCCACAATTGTTTTTAAACTGAGTGATCCTGAAAGCATTAATACCGCAATAAGTGAAAGGCCCATTGCTAACTCATAACTAATGGCTTGAGACGCACCACGTAGTGCTGCCATGAGTGAAAACTTATTGTTAGACGCCCATCCACCAATCATCATACCGTACACACCCATACTCACCACACCAAAAATGTATAGGATACCAATATTGATATCTGCAATTTGTAAATCTATTTTACGATCAAAGATTTCGATATGACTACTCCAAGGAATTACAGAGCAGGTCATAAGTGCTGCCGTCATAGCTAGTCCTGGACCTAAAACAAACAATGCTTTATTAGAACTAGTAGGAATAATTTCTTCCTTCATGATGAGTTTTAATCCATCGGCAAAAGGTTGTAGTAGTCCAAAAGGTCCGGCCCTGTTAGGTCCTGGACGGTCTTGTAAAACAGCGGCCACTTTGCGTTCTGCAAAAGTGGTATATAAGGCAATACCCAGGCTTGCAAACACAATGATTGCAATGAGTACTAATTTTTCGATGATTAAAAGCCAATCTACAGCAAGTAATGTCATGTCTTAATCTAATTTATAAAGATGAATCTTTGTTTACTTCACTCACACTATGAATGTCCATTAATAAATGTGGCGCGCGTCCATCATTTACAGCAGCAAATGTTTCGGTAGGCTTATGCATGCCCACAGAACCTTGGTAATGCCCCTGTGCAATAACAGAATGTCTGTCAATTTCACGTGGACCTTCAATAACCCAGTCTGAAGTATTTTTAGTCTCAAAACGACATGTGTTACATATCCAATCTTCTACTTCACCCCATTTGTCTTTACGCGCTGTTACACGGTATACTTCATCACCTCTGTTCCAAAGGGTTACTTTACCAGAACATGTAGGACAATCGCGGTGCGCATCCATTGGTTTTAAAAACCAAACACGATTTTTAAAGCGGAATGTTTTATCTGTTAATGCACCTACTGGACAAACGTCAATGACGTTGCCAATAAATTCATTGTCTAAACTTTTTTCAATAAAGGTTGCAATTTGCGCATGGTCGCCTCTATCAAGTACACCATGTGAACGCTCTTTAGAAAGTTGATCTGCAGTATACACACAACGGTAACATAAAATACAACGTGTCATATGAAGTTGTATGTATGGACCTAAATCATGCTTTTTAAATGTACGACGCTCAAATTCGTAACGTGTACCCTCTTTACCATGATCGTAACTTAAATCTTGTAAATGACACTCGCCAGCCTGATCACAAATAGGACAATCAAGTGGGTGATTGAGTAATAAAAACTCAACAACACCAGCGCGCGCGTCTACTACTTTTTCACTGGTAATATTTTTTACTTCCATACCATCCATTACAGTGGTACGACAAGAAGCAATGAGCTTAGGCATTGGGAGCGGGTCTTTCTCAGATCCCTTGCTCACTTCTACTAAACAGGTACGACACTTACCACCACTACCTTCTAGCTTGCTGTAATAACACATAGCTGGTGGCGTAACATCACCTCCAATTTGTCTGGCAGCATTTAAAATTGTAGTACCTGCTGGCACTTCAATGGTAATGTTGTCGATGGTTACTTTAAAAAGTTGTTGTTCGGACATACTTTAATTTATTAAGCGGTTACTGGCACATGAATAGGATCTGCATAATGCGCTAAACCATAATTTTTTTCTTGTGCTTCAAGCGGATTGTTTACATGCCACTCAAACTCATCTCTAAAATGTCTAATAGCAGCTGCTACTGGCCATGCCGCAGCGTCTCCTAATGGACAAATGGTATTCCCTTCTATCTTTCTTTGAATATCCCAAAGCAGGTCAATGTCAGAAATTTTGCCTTTGCCATATTCAATGTTGTGTAATATTTTTTCCATCCAACCTGTTCCCTCACGACATGGTGAACACTGTCCACAACTTTCGTGTCTGTAAAAACGCGCGAGTGATAAAGTGTTGCGCACGATACACTGGTCTTCATCGAGTACAATAAATCCACCAGACCCCATCATGGAGCCTGATGCAAAACCACCATCACTTAAACTTTCGTAGTTCATGTAACG
>JAOASV010000219.1 GCA_030158535.1 Sediminibacterium sp. | reverse complement strand
CTAAAAGCTTTTTCAGAAAAATATGGACTCATTGGATGCCCAAATATGGTATGCGGTCAAGACCAGCAGTATAGTATCCCCTCTTATTACCAGGTAAAATACACCCCGTTTGTAGCCGTTTACGATAACCGCAAACAGTTTGTTAAAGCTTACGAAATGGGGGTAGAAATCCCGGAATTACTCAAATTAATTGGGACGCATTAAGACATTATAATGGTATTCTATACGTACCTTTGCGCCTGAAAATAACATTCACCTTTTAATACATTGTATATGAAAATTACGGTAGTGGGCGCTGGAGCAGTAGGTGCAACCTGTGCAGACAATATTGCGCGCAAAGAATTAGCAAGCGAACTTGTTTTATTAGACATCAAAGAAGGTTTTGCAGAAGGCAAAGCACAAGACATGATGCAAACAGCAGCATTGCTTGGTTTTGATACTAGAATTTCTGGTAGCACCAACGATTATACTAAAACAGCAAACTCTGATGTTGTAGTCATCACATCTGGCTTACCACGTAAACCAGGTATGACCCGTGAAGAGTTAATTGGCACCAACGCAGGTATTGTAAAAGGCGTTTGTGAAAATATTTTAAAGCACTCTCCTAACGCTATCATTATTGTAATTAGTAACCCAATGGATACTATGACCTACTTGGCATTACAATCTACTGGTTTACCTAAAAATAGAATTATTGGTATGGGCGGTACTCTTGATAGCGCTCGTTTCAAATATCAATTAAGCACTACACTTGATTGTAGCCCTGCCGATTTAAACGCACTTGTTGTGGGTGGTCATGGCGATACAACGATGATTCCTTTAATCAAGCATGCTACATGGAACAGTATTCCAGTAACTCAATTTTTATCTGAAGAGCAACAAGAAAAAATTATTGCTGACACGATGGTTGGTGGTGCAACGCTCACTAAATTATTAGGAACATCTGCGTGGTATGCACCAGGTGCTGCCGGTGCTGCACTAGTTGAAAGCATTGTACGTGATGAGAAAAAATTATTTACATGTTGCGTAAGCCTAAATGGCGAATATGGTCAAAACGATATTTGCTTAGGCGTTCCTGTTGTGATTGGCAAGAATGGCTGGGAAAAAATTGTTGACATGGACCTTTCTGCAGACGAGCAAGCAGCGTTTAACAAAAGCGCAGCTGCTGTTAGAAGCATGAACGACGTTCTAAAAACTTTATAAATATTTTTCTACGGCTGCTGCAATCGCAGTAGTGTCTTGTAGGATCATACAATTAAAATGCCCTTTGGGGCATTTTTTTGTGCCGTAATTGGAACAGGGTTGGCAGGTTAAATGTGGGACTATAAAATTTTGATACGGCGGCATGCTTAAACCCATGGCAGCAATGTTCGCCTCGCCATAGTAAGGCTCTACCTGCAACATGGGTGACGTGGACCCCCAAATGGCAAGCACAGGCTTGTTGAAGGCACAAGCGATGTATTGCAGCCCCGTATCATGAGAAATAACGACTCTCGATTTTTGAACAATACTAGCAGACTCATTTAAGCTAAACTTTCCGCAGGCATTGTAAATTTTAATAGGATCTATAGCAGCCACTGCATCGCCATCTTTGGCGTCTTCTGGTCCACCTACTAGCACAATGGGGAAATTGATTTTTTTACAAAGCTGCTGTAGTTTTAGAAGCGGTAGTTTTTTGGTAGCATAAGATGCACCAATAACAAGTGCTATATAACCGGCGCTATGCGCCGTAGGTAAATCCTCCGCTTTAATATGTTCCTCGGGGGCAATAAAAT
>JAOASV010000218.1 GCA_030158535.1 Sediminibacterium sp. | reverse complement strand
GGTATGTCCTTTGTAATGAATTTGAGGTAGCATCATTTTTTCGGTGTGCCCGTGCACAAAGCGGATGTCTATATTATTTGCAAAAGAAACGCTGTTAAGTAAACCGTTGCTTGTAAAATGAGTAGCAGGGGCATCTATAAATGATAGTTGACCCGACGCCTGAATAGGTAATATATTTTCCTTTAAAAAAGAAGCTTTTTCACGCTCATTGGGAACGGTAGCCCAGTTCCAGTGCGCTTCATTGCTCCAGTACTTTGCATTTTTAAAAGCAGGAATTAATTTGTCGCCGTCTTTTTTTATAGATCCTCCGCAGTGATCAAAATGCAAGTGGGTTAAAAAAACATCGGTGATATCACTCAGCGCAAAACCATGCTTTGCTAAAGATTTTTCAAGGGTATCATTCCCATGTAAATAGTAGTGACCAAAAAATTTAGCATCTTGTTTGTCTCCCATACCGTTGTCTATAAGTATTAAACGGTCTTCGTCTTCTATAAGTAGGCAGCGCATCGTCCAACTGCACATATTGTTTTCATCTGCTGGATTGGTTCTATTCCAAATACTTTTTGGCACCACGCCAAACATGGCGCCACCGTCTAATTTAAAATTTCCAGCATTAATCGCGTATAGTTTCATGGAGCTAGTTTGCTTTTGAAGCGTGTAATTTGTTGGCCTTAGCAGCAATACCTAAAAGCATAAAGCCAATTACAAAAAACACAATCAGTACAAGTATTGAATTTCTTTGCGAACCTGTTATTTCATTGATAAAACCAAAACTAAACATACCAATCACAATGGCAATTTTTTCGGTTACATCATAAAAGCTAAAATAAGAAGTTGTGTCAGGTGTATCAGGCATTAGTTTAGCATAAGTGCTTCTGCTCAGCGATTGTATGCCGCCCATTATAAAGCCCACGCATGTAGCAAGCGCATAAAACTGCATGACACCATCTCTTGGAAGTAGATAGCCCATAATACACATCACCACCCAAATAGATACGGTAATCATAAGGGTGGTAAAATTGCCTATTTTTTTTGAAAGCTTGGCAATGGCATAAGCACCTGGGATTGCTACCAACTGAATAATTAATATGGCAATAATTAAATTAGTAGTAGGAATGTTTAGTTCGCTCTTTCCGTAAAGCGTAGCCGCTAACATAACGGTTTGCACGCCCATATTATAAAAGAAAAACGCGCCTAAAAATCTTTTAAGCACGGGCATATGGGTAAGTAGTTTCCATACTTTGTGTAATTCTTTATAGCCGCCCGTAAATATATTGCCTGAATGATTTTTTGTAGCAGGCTTTCCTTTGGGTAAGCGTCTTAATGCCCACTGTCCAAAGCCCCACCACCAAATGCCTACTAGTAAAAAAGATAGTTGTGAAGCCTTGCCGGTTGTGATGCCAAAAAGATCTGGCTTTAACACAAATACAAAACAAATGATTTGTAAAATTACACTTCCAATATAACCCATTACAAAGCCTCTAGCACTTACCCTGTCTTGATCTTCAGGAGCGGCAATTTCAGGGAGGTATGAATTGTAAAACACAAGGCTACTCCAAAAGCCTACACAAGCTACAATCATACATAAGAGGCCATATAGTAAATTGCTGCTATCAAAAAAGTAAAGTGCGCTACAAGCTATACTGCCCATGGTAGAAAAGAAAAACAAGAAACTTTTTTTATTGCCTTTATAATCGGCAATAGAAGATAGTACGGGACTCATGAGTGCAACAATTACAAATGCAACACCAAGGGCGTAATTGTAAAGAGCTGTATTTACAAATGTTCTTCCAAATAAGGTTACTGAATCAACAGTTGTTGCTGCGTTATCATCGCCAGTAACAGCTTCGTAATATGCAGGGAAAATGGTAGAAGTAATAACTAGGTTATATACGCTATTGGCCCAATCATACATGGCCCAACCATTAATTACTTTTTTGGGTGCAGTTTGCATGCAGTCGTTTTTATTTTCTTAAAGATAAGGGCTTCAAGTACAAAACAAAAGCAGCCCTCCAATTATTTTAAGATACCGGTGTAGATAAGAGTAAGGAGCGTGATACCAGCAATGATGCGGTACCATCCAAAGAGTTTAAAGCCATGCTTTTGTAAGAATCCAATAAAAAACTTAATAGCTAAAAGCGCTACTATAAAAGCAACTAAATTACCTACCCCTAGTAGGATCAGGTTTTCTTTATTCAAAAGAATATCAGGGGTTGTTTTATAGGCTTTTAAGAGTTTATATCCGGTAGCAGCAGCCATCGTTGGAACGGCTAAAAAGAAAGAGAATTCGGCGGCTACATTACGGGTTAGTTTTTGTTGCATACCACCAATAATGGTAGCAGCACTTCTGCTCATACCAGGTATGAGTGCAAGACATTGCCAAAATCCAATCATCAATCCTTTTTTGAAAGTGATTTTTTCTTCTGATTCGACTGTTGGTGCCTTAAATAAATTGTCTACAAATAGGAGTGCAACACCGCCTAATAGCAAGGTTATTGCAACCGTTTTAGGGCTTTCTAATAACGCATCAATGGCATCTGATAAAACAAATCCAATAGCCAGTGCCGGTGTAACGGCCACTAATAATTTAATATAGAATTTCCAGTTGGTGAGTGGGAAAAACTTTTTATAATAAAGTACCACTACTGATAAAATAGCACCTAGTTGTATGCAAACTTCAAATAGTTTGGTAAATGGATCAGATGCAATTCCAAGTAAGGAGCTTGCAATAATCATATGCCCCGTAGAAGAAATAGGTAAGAATTCTGTTAAGCCTTCTACAATGGCAATAACAACTGCTTGAAATAATTGCATGAATATAAATTAGATGAAAAAGCGGTAAGCCCCTGCTTATTTTGCTTTTTTAAAGATGGCGTAAATCTCAATTACAAAACCTAGTATAATTACAATTGGTGCAATGGTAATGCGAGTTGTGCTGTAAACTTCTTTGGTATCAAACACAGCAGGGTCAGTACTCTTGCCGCCACTGAGTAAATAAAATCCTATAGCAATTACTAGACCGCCAATGAGCATCCAGGTGTAATTAGATTTTGTAAATAAAGTAGGTAAAGAATTTTTTTGTTGACTCATAATATGTTTTTGTAAAAGTATTTAAATCGAAGATAAGAAGCGTTCGTTAATAAAGATCGTCTAGTTTCATTTTCAAATACTTCAGCACACTTCGGTGTGTACTATATACAGATATACCAACGCCCATTAAAATCAGGCCACCATATAAAAGTAAGGTATGTTGAAAGTCTCTAATGGCTTTTAGTTGCGGAAACTGACTTTCTGCCCAGCTCACGATGGTAAATACCAGTGCAATGGCAATGCCAGAGCTGATAAGTCCATTGATAATAGCTTTGATGGTTAATGGCTTAATAATAAAGCCGCGGGTAGCACCCACCATTTGCATGGTTTTAATTAAAAAGCGGTTGCTAAACATGGCAAGTCTGATGGTATTGTCAATGCTAATAATTACAATAGAGCATAAAATAATGGCTACTACTAAAAATATAAGACCAATTTTTGAAGCTCTTTCGTTGAGGCTGGTTACCAAGCTTTTTGGGTATTGAAGGTCGGTAAGTTGATTGCCATAGCGCGCCATAAGTTCAGTAGCTATTTTACTCAACGAATCTTGGTTCACATACTCGGCTTTAGCATAAAAGTCAATGCTTTCCGGAAGTGGATTAGAGTCCAAAATTTTAGCCCAGTCTTCACTATTTTCTTTGTTCCAAATGGCCTGAGCAGATTGTTTATTTACGTAAGTAACCGTTTTGGTGTAGGGGCGCTCGGCTATAAAAGCCTGAATTTGACCAATGGTATCTTTATTGAGGGTTCTGAGGTAGGCACTTACGCGAATATCTTCCTTAAAAGTGTTGCCTACGGCATTGATATTTAAGAAAAACCAGCCCATGATGCCCATAATAAGTAGTACAAGGGCTACGCCAACAATACTATAGATATAATTGGGTTTGCTGCGTTTCAAAGACATTTTAGCACTATCCGTCATAGTAAATCAGGTAAATTGGGGTTATTTAGATTCAATTTCTTGTAAAATCCGGTTCTTTCGCTGCTTTTCTGCCTGGGCTCAAAGGTAGTGTTTATGGCTAAAGGCTTACCTTTGCAGTCCAAAATAGAACCAATTTTCACTTAAGTATAACGTAAAAAATAGTTGTAAAGTATACGGCTAGCAAAGAGGCTTGAAACATGGAATATAATTTTAGTGCAATCGAGAAAAAATGGCAGGCTGCTTGGAAAGCGTCGGATGCCTATAAAGTGAGTAACGAGTCTTCAAAACCCAAGTATTACGTGCTTGATATGTTCCCTTACCCAAGTGGTGCTGGCCTGCATGTGGGTCATCCGTTGGGGTATATTGCCTCCGATATTTTTAGCAGATATAAAAGATTAAAAGGATTTAATGTACTGCACCCGATGGGTTATGATGCTTTTGGACTTCCCGCAGAACAGTATGCGATTGAGCATGGCGTACATCCAGCGGTAAGCACCCATAAAAACATTGATACGTTTAGAGCGCAGCTTGATAATATTGGATTTAGTTACGACTGGAGCAGAGAAATTAGAACCTGCGATCCTACCTATTACAAATGGACGCAATGGATTTTTTTGCAATTATTTAATAGTTTTTACAACAAACAAAAAACTAAGGCAGAGCCCATTTTACATTTGATCAACGCGTTTGAAAAAAATGGCAACGCGGAACATGAATGTCCTTCAGATGCGAGCATTCAATTTACGGCAGCTGAGTGGCAGGCATATTCGAGTCAGGAGCAACAACAAATTTTAATGCAGTACCGTCTTGCTTTTTGTGGTCATGGTGAAGTTAACTGGTGCGAAGCACTTGGTACTGTTTTAGCAAATGACGAAGTAGTGAATGGGGTGAGTGAAAGAGGCGGACATCCGGTGGTAAAAAAGAAGTTAAGACAGTGGTATTTGCGTATTACGGATTATGCAGACAGGCTCCTGTCAGGCCTTGATACCATTGAGTTTAGTGAGGCTATGAAAGAAATGCAAACCAACTGGATTGGTAAATCTTATGGCGCCGAAATTGATTTTAAAATTGCTTCTGCGGCACTCGATACAGATGCTACATTAACCGTGTATACCACAAGACCTGATACTATTTTTGGTGTCGACTTTATGGTGGTAGCGCCAGAGCATGAAATCATTGCAAGTGTTACTACCAAAGAACAACAAATTGCAGTTGACAATTATATTGCGTATGTAAAAAGCAGAAGCGATAGAGAGCGTCAAGCAGAGAAAAAAATATCGGGTTGCTTTACGGGTGCCTTTGCAGTGAATCCATTTAATGGTAAACAAATTCCAATTTGGATTTCTGAATACGTATTAGCAGGTTATGGTACTGGTGCTATTATGGCGGTTCCATGTGGCGATGAACGTGATCATAAATTTGCGCAGCATTTTAATATTCCTATCACCAATATTATTGGGGATGCCTATAATGGCAACGAAGCCAATTCAACAAAAGATGCACCACTATTTAACAGCGATTTCTTAAACGGAATTATGATGCGCGATGCCATCGAAATTGCACTCGCAAAATTAGAAGAACGTGGCATTGGCAAACGCAAAGTGAATTATAAAATGCGTGACGCAGCTTTTAGTAGACAAAGGTATTGGGGTGAGCCTTTTCCAGTGCAGTGGAAAAATGGGGTAGCCGTTGCGCTAGATGAAACGGAACTTCCTTTGTTACTACCTGAAGTAGATTCTTATAGTCCGGGTCCGGAGGGCGAAGGCCCACTTGCCAATATTCCAGCATGGGTAGAAAAAGAGCTGGAAACCAATACCATGCCGGGTTATGCAGGAAGTAGCTGGTATTTTCTACGTTATATGGATCCGCACAATACGGATGTGTTTTGTGACCGCAAAGTAAGTGATTACTGGAACCAGGTAGACTTATATATTGGCGGCACCGAACATGCGGTAGGGCATTTGCTATATAGCCGTATGTGGACTAAAGTTTTATTTGATCTTGGTCATATTGGATTTGACGAGCCGTTTAGAAAGCTCTTAAACCAAGGTATGATTCAAGGAAGCAGTCGGTTTGTTTTCCGTAAAAAAGGAACCCAAGTATTTGTATCTGCTGGACTTGTGGGTGATACGGAGGTTGACAAATTACACGTCGATGTAAATATGGTAGACGGCGTAGAATTAGATATGGAAGCGTTTAAAAAATGGCGCAACAATGAATACGCAAATGCAAGTTTCGAATTGGAAAACGGAAAATACATATGCGGTGTTGAGGTTGAAAAAATGTCCAAGTCTAAATTCAATACCGTTAACCCAGATATATTAGTAGAAAAATATGGTGCCGATACATTTAGAATGTATGAAATGTTTTTAGGCCCTGTGGATCAAAGCAAACCATGGGATACCAAGGGTATTGAAGGTGTACACCGTTTTATTAAAAAATTATGGCGCATGTTTTTTGATGAAGAAAAAGGAGCTGTATACAACACTGAACCAGCTAGTCCTGAAGCATTAAAAATATTACACCGTACTATTAAAAAAATTGAAGAAGATACAGAGCGCTTTAGTTTTAATACGGCAGTGAGTGCGTTTATGATTTGTGTAAATGATTTAGCAGATATTAAATGTAAATCATTAGAAGTGTTATCGCCACTACTTGTTTTATTAACGCCTTATGCGCCACACGTAGCTGCAGAGTTATGGACGGCTACTGGTAATGAAGGATCTATATTGGATGCGAGCTATCCTGTTTTTGATGCAAAGCACGTTACTGAGTCTTCTAAAGAATATCCAGTAAGCATCAATGGAAAAGTACGTACCAATATTTCTATAGCACTCGACGCTTCTGAAGAAGAAGTAACGGCTATAGTATTAGCGGACACCCTCATTCAAAAGTGGATGGAAGGAAAGCCTGTTAAAAAATTCATTTTTGTAAAAGGTCGCATGATTAACGTGGTAGTGTAGAACTGCTCTTTTTTAACTAGATTTGAAACATGTCTAACGCCAATTTAAATACTGACGCCTCTAATTTAACTTCTGCAGACAAGGAGTTTGAAAACGCCATTCGTCCATCCGAAATCAATGATTTTTCGGGGCAACCTCAACTCATTGAAAACCTAGTTATTTTTATCAAGGCTGCAAAGCTTAGAGGCGAAGCATTAGACCACGTTTTATTTCATGGCCCTCCAGGACTTGGTAAAACAACCCTGAGCCGTATTGTGGCTAATGAACTTGGCGTAAATATTAAAGAAACATCGGGTCCAGTTATAGAAAAACCTGGTGATTTAGCTGGCTTACTTACCAACTTAGGCCCTAACGACGTTTTATTTATTGATGAAATTCACCGCTTAAGCACCGTTGTAGAAGAATATTTATACGCTGCTATGGAGGATTTTAGAATTGACATCATGATCGATTCTGGTCCTAACGCGCGCAGTGTTCAAATCAATTTAAATCCATTTACACTGGTGGGTGCTACCACTAGATCGGGTTTATTAACGGCTCCATTACTATCTCGT
>JAOASV010000217.1 GCA_030158535.1 Sediminibacterium sp. | reverse complement strand
CACCAGTTCAATTAATGGAAGCTGCTAAAATCCAAAAAGGATCTAAAGAAAGCAACCGTCAAAAAGTGGGTAAAGTTACCTGGGCGCAAGTAGAAGAAATCGCAAAAGACAAGATGGCTGACTTAAATGCATTTACCCTTCACAGTGCAATGAGCATGGTGGCAGGTACTGCACGTAGTATGGGTATCACAGTGGATGGCCAAGCTCCTTGGGAAAATTAATTTATTCACCTTTAATTATTAAAAAATGTCACTTACTAAAAAAAGAAAAGTAGCAGTTACAAAGGTGGATAAAAACAAATCTTATTCCCTTAAAGAAGCGTCTACACTTGTAAAAGAAATTAACTGTACAAAATTTGATAGCTCTGTAGATTTACACATTCGTTTAGGTGTAGATCCAAAAAAAGCAGACCAACAAGTTAGAGGTACTGTATCATTACCACACGGTACTGGTAAAACAAAAAAAGTATTAGTTCTTTGTACACCTGATAAAGAAGCATCAGCTAAAGAAGCGGGTGCTGATTATGTAGGTCTTGATGATTTTATTGCAAAGATCGAAAGCGGTTGGGTTGATATGGATGTAATCATTGCAACGCCAGCAGTAATGCCTAAGATTGGTAAATTAGGTAAAGTATTAGGTCCACGTAACTTAATGCCAAACCCTAAAACAGGTACTGTTACAAACGATGTAGCAGCAGCTGTTAATGAAGTAAAAGGTGGTAAAATTGCTTTCAAGGTTGACAAAGCAGGTATTGTTCATGCTTCAATTGGACGTATCTCTTTTGCGCCAGATAAGCTTGCTGAAAATAGCACAGAGTTAATCAATGCTATTATTAAGTTAAAGCCATCTTCTTCTAAAGGAACTTACATCAAAGGTGTAAGCATGGCTAGTACCATGAGTCCTGGCATTATGTTAGACACAAAATCATTAATGAACTAATTCCTGGTGATTTCTATTTTCTAGAAAAATGACCCGGGTTTTTAAAAAAGATCAGACATGACAAAAGATCAAAAAAATGAAGTGATTGAGGTTCTTAAACAAAAGTTCACTCAATACAATAACTTCTACATTACCGATACCGAATCTTTATCTGTAGAGCAGGTTTCTGCACTTCGTCGTACTTGTTTTGATAAGCAAGTAGAAATGAAAGTTGCTAAAAACACGCTTATCCGTAAAGCATTAGAAGCTATCGATGCAGAAAAATATGCTGCGATTTATCCAGCATTAAATAATGTTACTGCGTTAATGTTCTCTGAAAATCCTAAAGATCCAGCTGTTATTATCAGCGCGTTCAGAAAGGGTGGAGACAAGCCTCAATTAAAAGCTGCGTTTATCAATGGAGATGTTTACTCTGGTGATAACACACTTAAGGCGTTAACTCAAATCAAAACTAAAAACGAACTTATTGGTGAAGTTCTTGGATTACTACAATCTCCGGCTAAGCGCGTAATTGCTGCTTTATTAAACCACGCCGAAAATGGTAGCACCAAAACGGAAACTGAAGTTGTTGCTGCATCTGTAGAAGTTGCTGTAGAAGAAGCTGCTGCACCAGTTGCAGAAGCGGCTCCTGAAGCTCCTGAAGCAGAAGCTCCAGCTGCAGAATAAGTAGCGTAAAAATATCCCAGGCCTGAGGGAAAATAAAGGCAAATTTTTTTAAACCCTCCGCCGGACTTGTAACAAAGTATGAAGGCGGAAAAAATTTAAATCAAATGGCAGACGTTAAAGCATTAGCCGAACAATTAGTAGGCTTAACAGTAAAAGAAGTACAAGAATTAG
>JAOASV010000216.1 GCA_030158535.1 Sediminibacterium sp. | reverse complement strand
AAAACTCAGCCCTTCAGGCCCTACTTTTTCAGTTAAAGTATAAGTCCAACAAAGAAGTAGGCTTATTTATAGGCAAGCAAATGGGGGCCTTGCTGGCTGCTTCGGAGCGGTTTGCTAGCATTGACGCACTAATACCTGTGCCACTGCACCCACAGGCACATAGTAAAAGGGGATTTAATCAGGCCGCACTCATATGTGAGGGCATTGGTCAGGTCTGGCACAAACCGGTACTTACGAGCGCCATTGCTAGAATCAAACATACCAGCACGCAAACCAAACAAACCAGGGCCGAGCGCTGGGACAACATGGAAAACGCATTTACCATAAAAGACCCAATATCTATTAACGGCAAGCACCTCTTAATCATTGATGACGTCATTACAACGGGTGCAACTATTGAAGCTTGTGGTAAAACATTGCTTACTATAAAAGACGTAAGGGTGAGTGTTGCAGCGGCCGCTTATCCATTAAAATAGTTGACACTGCGTATTTTTTCGGAAATTGCGGGTACATTCAACAAATAAAGCATGCCATTGTTATGGTAATTAAACAACTTCAATAAAACACCATGAAAAATCTCATCTTAATAGCGACCTTATTTATGTTACAATCTTTTACGCCTCCGCCAAGCAATAGCATTCACAAGTTTACCATTAAATCCATTGATGGTGGTGTTATTGATTTTTCTAAATTTAAAGGAAAGAAAATTTTAGTAGTGAACACAGCGTCTGAGTGTGGGTACACACCGCAGTACGAAGCGCTTCAAAAATTAGCAGACACTTACAAAGACCAATTAGTAGTGGTAGGTTTTCCTGCCAATAATTTTGGTGGACAAGAGCCAGGTACCGATGCAGAAATCAAACAGTTTTGCAAAGCAAGATTTGGTGTAAAATTTCCATTGGCAAGTAAAATCAGTGTTACGGGTACAGATACTGCACCTATTTACAAATGGCTTACGCAAAAAAAAGAAAATGGTGTATTAGATGCAACCATCAAATGGAATTTCAATAAATTTTTACTAGATGAAAATGGTAAAATGATTGCTTATTTTCCAAGCAGCACCAAACCTGATAGCCCAGAAATTACGGGTAAATTATAACCGTAATTAAAGGCACGAACATTGGTATTCAAAGACATTATAGGACAAGCGTCTGTTAAGGCGCACTTAATAGACATGGTGCAGCACAACCGCTTGAGCCATGCGTTATTATTTTTAGGCAAAGAAGGATCAGGTGCACTTCCACTTGCGATAAACTTTGCACAATTTGTTGTTAGCCAACCAGCAGCCAGTGAGCCTGTAGCTGATTTATTTGGCGGCTTCACACCCATTGAGGCAGGGCCTGCATATAAATCTCCGGAAGAATTAGCAGAAGACCCTTCTTATTTGAGAGCCGCAAAATTATTACATCCTGATTTACATTTTTCATATCCGGTTATTTCAAAAAAGCCTGGCGAAAAACCAGTAAGCGCCGATTATATTTCCGACTGGAGAGATTTTTATTTGCAGTTTCCATACGGTAATATTTATGACTGGTTACAATTTATTGGTGCCGAAAATAAACAAGGAAATATCACTGCCGAAGAGTGCAATGAGATCATTCATAAACTCAGTTTAAAAAGTTTTGAAAGCGCTTACAAAGTATTGGTACTATGGATGCCAGAATATTTAGGCAAAGAAGGTAATAAATTACTCAAGCTCATTGAAGAGCCGCCACCTAATACGTTGTTTATTTTAGTAGCAGAAAGTGAAGAACAAATTTTACCTACGCTACTAAGTAG
>JAOASV010000215.1 GCA_030158535.1 Sediminibacterium sp. | reverse complement strand
GTACAAGGTTGCCAAATGCAGGATATCTGCGCTCTAAATAATAATCTCTTTCTTCTTCAGGAATATCTACCGCTTTGCGCGTTTCATTTAAATTTTTAGGCACCCAAATACGTCCATCATTTCTGAGTGACTCAGACATCAACGTTAATTTAGATTGATGATCGCCACTAACAGGAATACAGGTAGGGTGAATTTGTGTGAAGCATGGGTTGCTAAATAATGCACCCTGACGATGTGCTTTCCATGCAGCCGTTACGTTAGAACCCATGGCGTTGGTAGACAAATAAAATACGTTACCATAACCACCAGTACATAATAGTACCGCATGACCAAAATGCTTTTCTAAATTACCAGACACTAAATCACGTGCAATAATACCTCTTGCTTTACCATCAATTTTTACTACTTCTAGCATTTCATGACGGCTGTACATTTTTACATTACCAAGTGCCACCTGACGCTCTAAAGCTTGGTACGCACCAATCAGTAATTGCTGACCTGTTTGGCCCGCCGCATAAAACGTACGTTGTACTTGTGTACCACCAAAACTACGGTTACTTAATAGTCCACCATATTCACGTGCAAAAGGAACACCTTGTGCCACGCACTGGTCAATAATATTAACACTCACTTCTGCAAGGCGGTGTACGTTTGCTTCGCGCGCACGGTAGTCACCACCTTTAATAGTGTCGTAGAATAATCTGAAAACGCTATCACCATCGTTCTGATAGTTTTTAGCAGCATTGATACCACCCTGCGCTGCAATAGAGTGCGCACGACGTGGAGAATCCTGAAAACAAAATGCTTTAACCTTGTAGCCAAGTTCTCCTAAAGAGGCAGCAGCAGAAGCACCAGCTAAACCGGTACCTACAACAATCACTTCTAGTTTACGTTTATTGGCCGGGTTAACAAGTTTGCAATGTCCCTTGTAATCTTCCCATTTTTTTTCAAGGTTGCCGGCAGGTATTTTTGAATTAAGCATATGCTTAGAAATTTAAATTGAGTGATAATTATTTGATCCAACCAAAATAAAAACTGAGTGGCATCAGTGCAAATAATAATGGCACGATGATAGAAAAGCCTACGCCCACCGAGTTGATGAGTCCACTAATTTTTTTATTGTGAATGCCAATGGTTTTAAAGGCACTTTGGAATCCATGTAATAAGTGGTATGCCAAAGAGCCACACGCTAATACATAGAGCGCAACAATCAGTGTATTGCCTACAAAAACGTTTCTCATTTCGGCATATAAGTTATGGTGCATAACACCATTGTACTCTACTTCTGCAAGTGCCTGAACACTACCTATACCACCAAGTCTACTAGGTGTCCAAAAATGATAAATGTGCATCACTAAAAACATAAGTAGGAGTGTACCTAGTATCGCCATACTTCTGCTATACCATTTACTTCCATCAGCATATGCTACAGCATAACCAATACTTCTTTTTTTACGATTCTCTAGCGTTAATAAATAACCCTGAAAGATGTGTAGGAAGAAACCAGCAAAAAGGCCAATCTCTAAAATTCTAGGAAGCACATTGCTACCCATAAAATGCGCAGCTTTGTTAAACATTTGCCCCTGATCGGCAGGATCATAAGCGGCAGCCCAAATGCAAGCATTGAGTCCCACATGCACAATTAAAAAGAGCACCAGAAAAATTCCAGTAAAACCCATAACCAATTTTTTTCCAACCGATGATGTAAAGACTTGTTTCCAGGTCATAATGAACGTTTTGTGTTTTTTAAAATCGGTGCAAAAATAGCACAGGAAACGATGCCTTTCTCTAATCGAGCAACTTTTTTCGCAGGACTAATACACATCTTTAAACAGTATAATCGCCGTTTACATAAAAAGAGCCCCCATTAACCATTAAGAACTGTATTTTTGGACCATGTTTAAGTTATTCGGGATATTATGGAATAGTTTTAGAATGGCTGTTCAGGAACTTAGGGTTAATAAGCTCCGTACATTCCTTTCTTTGTTTGGAATTACCATTGGTATTTTTTGTATCATTGGTGTGCTTGCTACCGTAGATAGCTTAGAGCGCAAAGTGCAAAATGATATCAAAGCTTTTGGTAACAATACCATATATATCGACAAATGGAGTTATTCTGGTGGCCCCGATTATCCTTGGTGGAAATTTGTAAAACGTCCGGTGCCCAAAATTGAGGAAATGCGTTTTGTTAAAGCAAAATGTGACCTTGCTGCCAACACTTCTTTTTTCAGTTCTACTAACGTAAATGCAAGTTATAAAGACAACATATTAAGTAACGTAAGTTTGTATGGAATCACCGAAGATTTTAACAACATACAAACCCTAGAAATCGCTGCTGGACGCTATTTGAACGAATCTGAGTTTACTAGAGGAACAACGTCAACAGTTATAGGAAGTTTAGTTGCAGACGAATTATATGGCGGCCCTCAAAAAGCGGTAGGCAAGCAAATTACCTACAACGGAAAACACTTAAATATTGTAGGCGTTATTAAAAAGCAGGGTCAAAGTTTTATTGGCGGCTTTAATTTTGATGAATGTTTAATTACCACATACCGTTATTTTTCGGGTGTATACAATCCAGATATTGCTAGTCCATTTATTATGGTGCAGGGTAAGCCTGGTGTTTCCTCTGCAGCTTTAGCCGAAGAGTTGCGTGGCGTAATGCGTCAACTACGCAGGTTAAGCCCTAGTGCCGAAGATAATTTTTCTTGTAACGATGTGGCCCAGTTTAGTGAAGTTGTGGGTGGCTTTTTTGGTAAAGTAACCGCTGGTGGATGGGCTATTGCAGGCTTAAGTTTAATTGTAGGCGCATTTGGCGTGGCTAATATTATGTTTGTAACGGTGCGTGAAAGAACCAGTCAAATTGGTCTTAAAAAAGCTCTTGGAGCAAAACGCCGTACTATTTTAACTGAGTTTTTATTAGAAAGTGCGTTCCTGTGTATTCTAGGCGGCCTGTTTGGATTGTTACTGGTTTGGTTACTCGCCATGGGTTTAAGTGCCGTGCTACCTTTCCCTATATTTATCGCACCTAATATTGTATTTTTGGCCCTAAGTATTTGTATTATTTTGGGAATCGTATCGGGTATTATTCCAGCATCTATTGCTGCAAAAATGGATCCGGTGGTTGCCATTAGAACCAAATAATTAGAACCAGTATTTATGGCGGTAACCATTTTAGCTATCGAATCTTCTTGTGACGAAACATCTGCATCTGTATGTGTAGATGGGGCTATTTTATCCAACTTTATTGCCAACCAAACCGTGCATGAAACCTTTGGTGGTGTGGTGCCAGAACTTGCGAGTAGGGCACACATGCAAAATATTGTTCCCGTTGTAGATACGGCATTGCAAAAAGCATTTCCTGAAACTCTTACTAGTGCAGAGCGCCTTCAAAAGCTTGATGCCATTGCGTTTACGCAGGCTCCTGGTTTAATAGGAAGTTTGCTCGTAGGCGCGCAGTTTGCAAAATCATTAGCACTTAGTTTACAAAAACCACTCATTGCCGTGCATCATATGCAGGCGCATGTGCTGGCTAATTTAATTCCGGAACACCGTCCAAGTTTTCCATTTTTATGTTTAACAGTTAGTGGTGGTCATACGCAAATTGTACTGGCAAACAGTCCAACCAATCTCAAAATTATTGGTGAAACCATCGACGATGCAGCCGGCGAGGCTTTTGATAAATCAGCAAAATTATTGGGGCTTCCTTACCCTGGAGGGCCACTAATAGATAAGTATGCAAAAGCCGGCAATCCAACCGCTTTTAAATTTGCAGAACCTCAAATTCCAGAACTCAATTTTAGCTTTAGCGGACTAAAAACCTCCATTTTATATTTTTTACAAAAGCAGGAGCCTAGTTTTATAGAAGCCAATTTAAACGATTTATGTGCCTCTGTGCAGCACGCCATTGTCACTATTTTAATTAAGAAACTTCAAAAAGCAGTGGTTCAAACCGGTGTTAAGCAGGTTTGTATTGCTGGTGGCGTTAGCGCCAATAGTGGCCTTAGAAACGCGCTAGTAGAAGCCGGTAAAAAGTACAAATGGGAGCCTTTTGTGCCTCCATTCGAATACTGCACAGACAACGCTGGCATGATTGCTATAACCGCTTATTATCAGTATTTAGCAGGTCAGTTTACAAGTTTGGACGCGAGCCCTAGTGCGCGGGCAGTTTGGGCGTAAAACGCCACGCTGTAGTTTGACCCCGTATTTCGCCCATTTATTTTAGCGGATTTATTGCAGCTTTAATTGTAATTTTGCGCCCTCAAACCCTGATTCATCTTATGATTAGTGCTAGAAATATTACCCTCGCTTACGGTAAGCGTGTACTTTTTGACGAAGTAAATATCAATTTTATTAAAGGGAATTGTTATGGCGTTATTGGTGCCAATGGTGCTGGTAAGTCTACTTTTTTAAAAATCCTTAGTGGAGAAATTGAACCCAACAAAGGAACCGTAGATATTACGCCAGGTGAGCGTATGAGCTTTTTAAAGCAAAACCAATTTGAATTTGATACCTGTACGGTGTTAAATACCGTGCTCATGGGTCACAAAAAAATGTGGGAAGTGATGCACGAGCGTGAAGAAATTTATGCCAAAGCAGATTTTTCTGAAGAAGATGGTTTAAGAGCAGGAGAGTTGGAGGCAGAGTTTGGTGAAATGGGTGGTTACACTGCAGAAAGTGACGCCGCAACACTACTTAGTAGTTTAGGTATTAAAGATGATATGCATGCAAGTCTTATGCAGGACATACCATCAAATATGAAAGTGCGTGTGCTATTAGCGCAAGCATTATTCGGCAACCCAGATATCTTATTACTGGATGAACCTACCAACGGTCTAGACATCGAAACGATTGGTTGGTTAGAAAACTTTTTAGCAGAATACGAAAACATTGTACTGGTTGTAAGTCACGACAGACACTTCTTAGATACAGTGTGTACGCACGTTGCAGACGTTGACCGTGCAAAAATTAAAACCTTTACGGGTAACTATACTTTCTGGTACGAGTCTTCTCAATTAATGAGTAGACAAGTAAATGATAAGAATAAAAAAGTAGAAGAGAAGCGTCAAGCGCTTATTGATTTCATTGCCCGATTCTCCGCCAATGCTTCTAAAAGTAAGCAAGCAACTTCTAGAAAAAAGGCACTTGAAAAATTAACCATCGAAGAAATTGAACCTTCAAATCGTAAATATCCAGGTATCATTTTCCAACCACTTAGAGAGGTAGGAAATCAGATTTTGAACGTGGAGAATTTGAAAAAAACGGTGGATGGTAGAACCCTTTTTGATAAAGTAACTTTTAGCGTTAACAAAAACGAGAAAATTGCTTTCATTAGTAAGGATCCGTCTGCGGTAACGCATTTCTTTGATGCAATCAATGAAATTACGGTTCCGGATGCAGGTAAGTTTGAGTGGGGTACGACCATCACTAAAGCATATTTACCCGTAGAAAATGGGGAATTTTTTACGGAAGGTTTAACCCTTATGGATTGGTTGAGACAATATGTACCTGCGCACGTAACAGACGCTGATGAGCCGTTTATCAGGGGCTTTTTAGGGAAGATGTTGTTTAGTGGTGACGATATCATGAAAAAAACCAATGTATTAAGTGGAGGAGAAAAAGTGCGTTGTATGGTAAGCCGTATGATGCTTCAAAATCCAAACCTTATTGTACTCGATCAGCCTACCAACCACCTCGACCTAGAAAGTATCCAAAGTTTTAACGAAGGATGTATCAGTTTCCCAGGTGTAGTACTCTTAACTTCTCACGATCATACGTTTATGCAAACTGTGGCAACTCGTATCATTGAGTTGACGCCAAAAGGCATTATTGATCGATTAATGACTTTTGATGAGTACATGGAAGACAAGCGCGTGCAAGAATTGAGGACAGAGATGTATAGCTAAGTAGCTGAAAATGAATAAAATAGGGTGTAAATAACCCGCAACAGATAAATTAATTAAAAAAAGGGATTTTAGTATTGGTAATTTGAAGCATTTCCTTACCTTTGCCGTCCCGAAAAAAATAGAGTCATGGCAAGAGTATGTCAAGTTACAGGTAAAAAGCCGATTGTTGGAAATAGTGTTTCACACTCTAACATCAAAACAAAGCGTCGTTTCTTACCTAATTTACAGAAAAAGCGTTTCTTTTTCGCTGAAGAAGACCGTTGGGTTTACCTAAAGGTGTCAACTGATGCATTAAGAACGATTAACAAAAATGGTTTAGCTTCCGTAATCAAAGAATTGAGATTAAAGGGAACTAAAATCTAATTTACAATAACAAAGTAAACGACCAATACAATGGCAAGAAAAGGCAATAGAGTACAGGTTATTTTGGAGTGTACAGAGCACAAGGCTACAGGTCTTGCTGGTACAAGCCGTTATATCACTGTAAAAAACAAGAAGAATACGCCTGAGCGTATGGAGTTAAAGAAATTTAACCCAATCATGAAAAAAGTAACTGTTCATAAAGAAATTAAATAGTCATGGCAAAAGCTGCATCGAAAAACGCGAAAGTAAAAGATCTTAAGGCTTCTGCAGAAGCTAAAAACTGGACTAAAGTTATTAAGGCTGTAAGAAGCCCTAAAACTGGTGCCTATACTTTTAAAGAAAACATTGTTCACAAAGACAAAGTGACTGATTTCTTAAAAGAGAAATAGTTTCAATACTTAAAGTTATTCATAAAGCTTTCTCCTCATCGGGAAGGCTTTTTGTATTTTTACACGTCAAATTAGTACTATGGGATTTTTAGGAAAGCTTTTTGGAATCAAAGAGAAGGAGAGTTTAGACCAGGGTTTGCAACAAACCAAGGAAGGATTCTTTGCTAAAATCACAAAAGCCATTGCGGGCAAGAGCACCGTTGATGACGAAGTATTAGATAACCTCGAAGAAGCACTTATTGGTGCCGACGTTGGGATGGAAACCACCATTCAAATTATTGAAAGGATAGAAAAAAGAGTTAAGCAAGACAAATACTTGAATACTAATGAGTTAAACACTCTATTGCAACAAGAAATTGAAGCAATACTGGTAGATGCTCCAGAGCCTGAATACAAAGATTTTACCATTCCGGCTGGCAAAAAACCCTATGTCATTTTAGTGGTTGGTGTTAATGGGGTAGGCAAAACCACCACCATTGGTAAACTAGCCAACAATTATAAAAAGGCAGGTAACCAGGTAGTACTTGGAGCCGCTGATACTTTTAGAGCAGCCGCTACCGAGCAGCTTACCATTTGGAGTGAGCGCGTAGGTGTTCCAATTGTTAAGCAAACTATGGGTGCCGATCCTAGCGCCGTAGCTTTTGATACTGTAACAAGTGCCGTTTCAAAAAATGCCGACGTGGTAATTATTGATACCGCCGGTCGTTTACACAACAAGCTCCACCTTATGGATGAGCTGGGCAAAATCAAGCGCGTTATTCAAAAAGTAATACCGGGTGCCCCACACGAGGTAATGCTGGTGCTGGATGGCTCTACAGGTCAAAATGCCCTCGAACAAGCCAAGCAGTTTACCGCAACCCCCGAGGTAACGGCTTTATCCATTACCAAGCTAGACGGTACGGCAAAAGGCGGCGTAGTACTAGCC
>JAOASV010000214.1 GCA_030158535.1 Sediminibacterium sp. | reverse complement strand
ACAAAATGAGCACCTGGTATTTGCTTATTGAGTGAACGTGATAACGCAATGGTGTGCGCAATCTTATAAATAAAATAGAGAGGTCCAGTAAATAAATTGGGCTGATGCGCTGTAGTTACGGTATATGTTTTGCCGTCGTTTAAAGATTGAATATTAGCGTTTACAATTTCAGAAACGTTAACGCCTTCATACTGTTTGTTTAATGCATCTACAAGTGTTCCCCTTGGTGTATTAAACGAATCACGCGCTGCCATAGCTGCCTTTATCCCATCTATATTTGGCGGATGGGTATAAAATGGATCTAATTTTTGATTGGCTTCTAGGTAATCAGAAACCAAATTAGAAAAATAGCCCGTTAAAGGATAAGCAACTTGCTCGGCAGCTTTTATCATAATTAGGGTTAAAATTACAACAAGGGCAGCAAATAATGGAAGATTCATCAGAATAGTTACATTTGTAAAGGGTCAAATCCCTCATTACTTGCTATGGAAAGCTATGGTAAAATATTACTGATTGCCATGCCGGCGTTTTTATTGCTGGTACTTATTGAAAAATGGTATGGTATACTTAAGGGAAAAGAAACCGTTCGAACATTTGACATGATTTCAAGCCTTAGCTCTGGCGTTACCAATGTTACCAAAGACGTACTTGGTTTAAGCATTGCCGTTATCTCCTATGGCTGGATGGTTCAGCATCTTGCTTTAACCAAAGTGCCAGACGGCCCACTCACTTATATTATTGCTTTTTTAGCACTTGATTTTGCAGGTTATTGGATTCACAGAATTGCGCATGAATACAATGTTTTTTGGAACAACCATATTGTTCACCATAGCTCCGAAGAATATAATTTAGCCTGTGCTTTAAGACAAAGCATTTCTTCTATTGTAAAAATATTTGTGATTTTTTTATTGCCAGCTGCTTTATTAGGTGTACCGGCTAAAGTAATTGGTATAGTTGCACCACTTCATTTGTTTGCTCAATTTTGGTACCATACACAGCATATTGGTAAGATGGGATTTTTAGAAAAAATTATTGTAACGCCATCTCATCACAGAGTACATCATGCCATCAACAACGAATACCTCGATAAAAACTATAGTCAGATATTTATTTTTTGGGATAAATTATTTGGCACTTTTAAAGAGGAAGATCCTACTATTCCTGCAGTATATGGTATTACGAGAGCCGTTCAAACATGGAACCCTATTAAAATCAATTTCATGCACTTATGGTTACTTATAAAAGATGCATGGCGTACCAAAAGCTGGTCTAGTAAATTTAAAATATGGTTTATGCCAACTGGCTGGAGGCCCGCAGATGTTGAAGTGCAGTACCCTGTAGAAAAAATAGAAGACGTGTATCATTTTGAAAAATATGATACCAACGAAACCAAGGGCCTTGTGCTTTGGTCGTATGTACAACTAGTTGCACTTTTATTATTTGTAAGTTATTTGTTTGGTAACATTGCTACCATTGGAAACCCGAATATGTTTTTATATGGTGCATTTGTTTTTGCCTTTGTGTATGCCCACACCGAGCTTATGGATAGAAGTGGCGAAGCGCTCATTGCAGAGATTGTTAAAGCAGCCATAGCTGTAGCGGTTTTATACTACCAAAAAGATTGGTTTGGAGCAAACGCAATATTTAGTGGTGCAAGTATTGTAGTAACCTTATACTTAATTGTATCCTTAGCCGTTACGTTTTACTTTCATTATATAGAGCGTCCTTCGCTATCTACTAGTTCTCCTTCAATGTCGTAATCGTAGGCTTTGGTAATTTTTACCCAAACAAAATCTCCAATAGTGAGCTTGCGCTTGGTATTGATCACTACTTCATTGTCTACTTCTACACTATCAAATTCGGTTCGTCCTAGGTAGCGACCTGCTTCTTTTTTATCGACAATCACTTTTAAAACCTGCCCTACTTTTTCTTGATTTTTTTCGAGAGAAATTTCCTGCTGCACTTCCATGATAGACTGTGCACGCTCTGCTTTAACATCTACAGGTACGTCGTCCACTAAATCATGTGCTGTGGTGTTTTCTTCGTGGCTATAACTAAAAATACCTACTCTATCAAAGCGGTGTTCTTGTAAAAATTCTTTTAATTCTTCAATATCATCTTCAGTTTCACCAGGGAAACCAGCAATTAAAGTAGTACGCAAACAAATACCCGGTACTCGTGCTCTAATTTCTTTGATCAGCACAGACATGTCTTCTCTAGTAATGTTACGCTTCATGGCCTTTAACATGCTATTACTAGCGTGCTGTAATGGCATATCGAGGTACTTACAAATATTAGACCTTTCACGCATTACATCTAGTATTTCTAATGGAAATTTACTTGGATACGCATAGTGTAAACGAATCCACTCGATGCCTTTAACATCAGCAAGTGCGTGTAATAATTTAGGAAGCGCACGCTCTTTGTAAATGTCTAAGCCATAATAGGTGAGCTCCTGGGCAATAAGCATGATCTCTTTAACCCCTTTTTTTACAAGGCCTTCGGCTTCTGTAACCAGGTCTTCGATGGTACGGCTAACGTGCTGTCCACGCATTAATGGAATGGCACAAAACGAACAGGTACGATTACAACCTTCACTTATTTTTAAATATGCATAGTGCTGTGGTGTACTTAAGAAACGCTCACCAACAAGCTCTGCTTTGTAATCTACCTCAAACTGTTTTAACATTAAAGGAAGTTCCATGGTTCCAAACCATGCGTCTACTTCTGGCATTTCTGATTCTAAATCACCTCTGTATCTTTCGCTCAAACATCCGGTAACATATACTTTATCAAGCTTCCCTCTGCGCTTTAATTCCAGTTGATCTAAAATGGTGTTGATACTTTCTTCTTTGGCTTTATCGATAAACCCACAAGTATTTACCACCACTACGTTATGATCTAGTTTGGTGTTTTCATGCACCACATCAATATCACTTGCTTTAAGCTGACCACTCAGCACTTCACTGTCCACTAAATTTTTACTACAACCGAGTGTAATAATATTAACCTTGTCTTTATGTAGTGTTTTTGACTTCATGGATTATTTATGAATTTCACTCGAAAAATGAAAAGTAATATCTGGGTTATTGGTAATTTCTGTATTTAAAAACCACTCACTTTGGGCTAAGTAAACAGGATTACCATCTTTGTCTTCTGCAGCATTTTGCTGTTTGAAACGTAAAAAATCGTCAAGCTTGCCAGCTACATTAGATGTAAGCCAACATGCTTTATAAAAAGGAAGGGTTCTAAATTCGCAGGCAGCTCCATATTCTTGTAAGAGTCTGTACTGAATTACTTCAAATTGTAGATCACCTACGCAACCAATAATTTTTTTATTGCCACCAAACTGGGTAAACAACTGAGCCACCCCTTCATCGGTTAACTGGCTAATACCTTTTTCAAGTTGCTTTGTTTTTAAAGGATCTTTATTAACGAGTTCCTTAAAAATTTCTGGCGAAAAAGTAGGTATACCTGTAAAGTAAAAATCTTCTCCTTCTGTTAAGGTATCTCCTATTTTAAAATTACCTGTATCAAATAAGCCTACTACGTCACCAGGGTATGCATCATCAATAACGTCTTTAGTACGTGCTAAAAACGTGTATGGATTGCTAAAACGCATGTCTTTGTCATTTCTTACATGGTGATAGTATTTGTTTCTTTCAAAACGGCCACTACATACACGCATAAATGCAATACGGTCTCTATGTTTTGGATCTAGGTTGGCATGTATTTTAAATATAAAGCCACTAAATTTATCTTCTCCAACTTCTACTAGGCGCTTAGAGGTTACTCTACTGCGCGGCACTGGTGCAATTCTAATAAAAGTGTCCAGCATTTCTTTCACCCCAAAATTATTAACGGCACTACCAAAAAATACGGGCGCTACTTTAGCAGTTAAGTAATCATTGGCATCCAATGAACCATACACACCTTCAATAAGTTCTACGTCTTCTCTTAACTGATCTGCGTCACGTTTACCTACTTTTGTTTCTAATAACGCGTCTTGCAAATCATCGATGGCCACAATATCTTCTTCGTCGGCCTTTGTACCGCCGGTAAATAAGCGAAGATTTTTATCATGCAAATTGTATACCCCTTTAAATTCTTTACCACTGTTAATAGGCCAGGTCATAGGGTGTAACGAAATGTGTAATTCGTTTTCAATTTCTTCTAATAAATCAAATCTTGATTTACCGTCTCTATCCATTTTATTGATAAAAACAATTACCGGCGTATCGCGCATACGACACACTTCCATTAAACGGCGCGTTTGTGGCTCTACCCCATTTACACTATCAATCACCAATATAACACTGTCAACTGCACTAAGAGTACGGTAAGTATCTTCCGCAAAGTCTTTGTGGCCGGGTGTATCTAATAAATTAATTAGGAAGTCTTTGTATTCGAATGACATTACAGAAGTAGCCACCGATATACCACGCTGACGTTCAATTTCCATGAAATCCGACGTAGCATGCTTTTTAATTTTGTTGCTTTTAACGGCACCTGCAGTTTGAATAGCACCACCAAATAACAGAAACTTTTCTGTTAGGGTTGTTTTACCCGCATCCGGATGCGATATAATGGCAAAACTCTTGCGTCGACCTATCTCTTTCTCGTATTTCATGAAGCTATTAAATTATGCGCTGCAAAGGTAAGGACAGCAGGGCTTAACTATAGCAAAACATTCACAAATATTGAGCGCAAGCCGTCTTATCTTTATGGTTATAAATGCCTTATTATGAAGAAATTAGTTTTTATTGCTGCGATTTTAGGTTTTCAAACTGTTGAGGCACAAAAAATTGGAGATTTATTAAAAAAAGCGTCCAATATGGCGATGCCTTCTTCGTCTGGATTAAGTGCCGATGAAATAGCGGGTGGGCTTAAAGAAGCGCTTCAAAAAGGGGCTCAAACAGGAACCGCAAAACTATCTAGCCCCGGCGGATTTTTAGAAAATGCTGCTTTAAAAATTATCATGCCACCAGAGGCACAAAAAATTGAATCGACCCTTCGTAAACTCGGGTTTAATCAACTCATGGATGATATGATTGTGAGCATGAACCGTGCCGCCGAAGACGCTTGTAAAACAGCCGTTCCTATTTTTACAACTGCCATTAAAGAAATGACCATTACCGATGGTATCAATATTTTAAGAGGAAGCGATACGTCAGCAACATCATATTTAAGAACAAAAACAAATACGGCTCTTACTCAAAGTTTTTCGCCCATTATTAAAACATCACTTGATAAAGTAAATGCTACGCAGTATTGGGAAAAAATAATTACCACTTACAATAAGGTACCGCTTATTGGTAAAAAAATGAATCCAGATTTAGTTGCGTATGTAACCGATAAATCTTTATCTGGTATTTACACTGAAATAGCTTCTCAAGAAAAAGACATTAGATCCAACCCAGCTGCAAGAACATCGGCTCTGTTACAAAAAGTATTTACAAAAAAATAAGGCCACAATTTCTTGCGGCCTTACAATTATTATTTGGTTAGATCTAGATGTCTATTGCTTCGCCATAAGCAGCAGCAGTAGCTTCTTTTAATCCTTCACTCATAGTTGGGTGCGGATGCACAGCGTTTAAGATTTCATGTGCAGTGGTTTCTAATTTACGTGCAACAACTGCTTCTGCAATCATTTCTGTAACGTTCATACCAATCATATGGCAACCTAAAAACTCACCATATTTTGCATCATAGATTACTTTCACAAAACCTTCTGTAGCGCCTGCTGCACTTGCCTTTCCGCTTGCTACAAATGGGAATTTACCCACTTTGATTTCGTATCCAGCTTCTTTAGCTGCTTTTTCTGTGTAACCTACACTTGAAATTTCTGGAGTACAATAGGTACAACCAGGAATGTTGTTATAATCTAAAGGTTCAGGTAAATGGTGGTGCTTTTTTTCTAGGTAAGCCATATGCTCTGCAGCATTGATACCTTCTTTAGCAGCCACGTGTGCAAGCGCTTGACCTGGCGAACAATCACCAATTGCATACACACCAGCCACAGATGTTTGTTGGTATTTGTCTACAATGACTCTTCCTTTATCTACTTTAACACCTGCTTCTTCTAAACCAAGATTTTCAATATTGGCAACAACACCAACAGCACTTAAAACAACATCTGCTTCTAGTGTTACCATAGAGCCATCTTGCTTTTTAACATGCGCTTTAACACCAGCACCAGTAGTATCTAAAGATTCTACAGAAGCGTTGGTCATAATTTCGATGCCTTGTTTTTTATATTGCTTTTCTAATTCTTTAGAAATGTCTTCGTCTTCTACAGGAACAATGCGTGGCATGAATTCAACGATGGTTACTTTAGTACCCATGCTATTGTATACATATGCAAACTCAACACCTATCGCACCACTACCCACAATGATCATTGATTTAGGTTGCTCGGCAAGTACCATTGCTTCGCGGTAGCCAAGAACTTTTTTACCATCTTGTTTTAAGTTTGGTAATTCTCTTGATCTTCCACCAGTTGCAATAACAATGTATTTAGCTTCTTGGATTTGCTTGGTACCATCAGCGGCAGTAACTTCTACTTTACCTTTTGATAATACTTTACCATATCCCATGATTACGTCAATCTTGTTCTTCTTCATTAAGAATTGAACACCCTTACTCATTTTATCGGCAACACCACGGCTACGCTTAATCACACCACCAAAATCGTGGGTACCTGTTGCGTTGATACCGTAATCGGCACTATGCTTTACATATTCATATACTTGGGCACTTTTTAAAAGCGCTTTGGTTGGAATACAACCCCAGTTCAAACAAACGCCACCAAGGCTTTCCTTTTCAATAACAGCTACTTTAAAACCTAATTGAGAAGCACGAATAGCTGCTGGATATCCACCAGGTCCGCTACCAATTACAATTACATCATATGCCATAAAAACTAAATTACTTGATTATTAAGGGCCTAATGGCCTGTTTGCGTTGCAAAATTAAACTAAAATTGGGCAAATTATTCAAAAAACACTCTAACCGTTTGATAAAACCAATTAGTATCCGAACCACCACCTTTGTTTTGCATTTGCTCGTTAAAACCTTGTAGTCCAAAGAGTCCTGCCATATTACCATTTCGAAGGGCTATTTCTAGGTATCCAGCCGAGTTAAACCAGGCTAATTTATCAGTTTCGGCAACCGAGGTATAATTGGAACTGATGGTATCAATGACTTCGTTGCGTTTAAATACGATTTTAAAGGATCTGCCATTTGCCTGAGCCGCAAATTCTGAAGCGGTAATATTAATTACTACGTTTTCGAATTGGTCTATAAATAGGATTTGACCCTCTATCCAGTCCGGTCCTACAGTAGGTCTTAATGGATAAATTTCGTTGATAGTAGGTATAGCCACACCCCCATCCAGTAAATTACCCGTTTTACTTACTTTGTTGATAGCCATAGCAATTACAGCGGTTATCTCAAGTAAAGTATGCTTATTATTTAAAGGAATCGCTACAAGCTCGGTAGGTTTTTGACCCGTAATCATGGTTAAAAGACCATTGTCAGGACAAACTATATATTGCTGGTTAAACTTAGCCATGAGTACATGCTGCGCTGGGCCTTCAAATAAGTTTACCAAAATAACATGGAAACTTCCACCCGGAAAATGCTTGATGGCGTTACCACAAACATAGGCGGCTTGCGGAAAGTTAGTTTGCGGTAAATAATGCGTGATGTCACACAAATTTGTG
>JAOASV010000213.1 GCA_030158535.1 Sediminibacterium sp. | reverse complement strand
AAGCCTCAACAGCTGGTCCAAATAATAATTGTAAATAATCGGTAGCTGCTTCGGTATTAAATTTTTCTAACGGAACAATAACAGCTGTTGCATTATTGATAAATACTTGAACAGCGCTCACTGGCTTTTGCAATAAGTTGGATGCAGCAGCTGCTTCAGAAAAAATGGACTCCCAATTATTTTCTAGCGCACTCCCTCCTGTCTCCCATTCAAAAAATTCGAAAGCTTGAACCGCCTGATTTCCCATATTAATGAGTGAACAAGCAATATGATCGTTTGCAATATCAAATTGTAATAATTCGGCAGTTGATGTTAAAGTAACTGTAGCATCACCATAAAAGGAATATGTTTTTTGAATAGCCATTGGATTTCACTGCTTAATTATGTGCAATAATATAAAAAAAGAAGGTGATTTGAACACACTATTATATAGTAGATTTGCAAACCCTATGTCTAGCAGCCCAAACACGTCTAATTTACAGGTAAACAGCTCTCACAAGCAAATATTATCCATTGCCTTACCCATTAGCGCCTCCATTTTGGTGCCCCAAATTAACTTTATCACCAACAATATCTTTTTGGGCGGATTGGGACAAGAAGCATTAGGACTTGCTGGAATTACCGGGGTGTTTTACTTGATTTTTGCTGTTATTGGACATGGTCTCAACAATGGTTTACAATCCCTTATTTCACGTAGGGCCGGCGAAAATAATATTGCAGAAATTGGGAATCTGTTTTCGCAAGGCATACGCATTGCGCTAGCATTTTCGTTTATTGGTATTTTTATAACCTGGTTGGTAGTACCAGCCCTTTTCAAATTTGCACTCCACGATCCACTACTTGTAGATAAAGCCGTAAGCTTTTTAAATATCAGAATTGTAGGCCTTCCCCTATTATTTGTCTACCAAATGCGCAATGCATTACTGGTGGGTACCAACCAAACCAAATATCTAATTATTGGTACAGCCACTGAAGCGGTTACCAATATCTTTTTTGATTACGGTTTTATTTATGGCAAATTTGGTTTACCCAATCTAGGTTTTAATGGTGCCGCTTACGCTTCCATTATTTCTGAATTTGCAGGCCTCGCTGTTTTATTTGTGCTCATTCATGTAAAAGGAATAAGCAAACAGTTTCAACTATTTAAGTATTGGGCTTTTGATTGGATCAATATCAAACTCATTTTAAAGATTTCCAGTCCAATTGTTTTACAATATGCTATCAGTATTATTAGCTGGGAGTTCTTTTATATTTTAATTGAACACCATGGTGCTAGGGATTTAGCCGTGTCTAATACCATGCGCAATATTTTTGGATTCTTTGGATGCTTTACCTGGGCATTTGGCGCAACGGCCAATAGTATGGTGAGTAATTTAATGGGACAAAATTTAAATGAACAAGTGCCAGTGGTAATCAACCGCATTATGATGTGGAGTGCGGGCATGGCCATTATGGTGTGTACCTTCTTAAATATTTTCCCAACTCAAGTACTTTCTATATACGGTCAAGGGCCTGCATTTATTGAAGCAGGTATTCCAGTACTTCGCATTGTTTCGATGGCGCTGGTACTCATGTCAGTGTCGGTGGTATGGCTCAATTCAGTGACTGGAACGGGTAATACAACCGTAAATTTATACAGTGAGTTTGCTGCCATTATTTTATACTGCAGCTATGTATACATAGTACTAGAGCACCTCAAATTACCTATCGAATGGGGTTGGATGAGTGAAGTGATATACTGGGTAACCCTATTTATCCCTTCGTTTATATATATGAAAAGTGGTAGGTGGAAAAAACTAGCCAAGTACTAATTTGTCTACTAAATCGATGTAAGACCTCATCGCATCCTCTTTAGACATACCCGCTAATTTTTGCCAAGCATTAAATTTAAAAGTCGCCACAAAATCAAAAGCATTTTCTGGCTTGTTAGCATCTGTAGCATCACCAATAGTCCCTTGCTTATATAAAGAATACAATGAAAGCAGCGTTTCGTTGTCCGGCTTTTCCGTTAAGGTTTTTGTTTTTTCAAATGCTGCTTCAAATTTTGCTTGTAATTCCATGGTTGTTTATTTATTGTGCAGCTGCTAACATTTTAGCACCGGCAGCTTTTAATGAAATATCTTCTGTTTTTCTGGTAGGAAGTTTTACCATTTTGGTAAGCACTTCTAATACTTTTGTAGGCTGATGCAACTGATCGTAAATTTTTGCAAGCTCTAAATAGGTATTTACAAAATAAGGATCTAGAGTTCTTGCTTTTTCTAGATATACAATGGCACTATCCATACTTCCTTCGGGTAGTCCACCATACATGAGTTTAACGGCCGCTTTTTTTACAAGGTTTAAATTGGCCATTTCCATATGCCACTTCCCTAGGGTAAAATTTGCTTTGGCATGACCCGGATTAATGGCAAGCGCTTCGTCTGCATATATTTTTGTATTACGCACACACTCAATCAATTTTTTATTGTCGGGTTGAATTTCAGAAAGTTTAGCCTGCGTTAATGCCATTACATAAGCAGCTTCTGCGTTTTTTGGATTGGCGCTATACGCTCTTACGGCATATGCACCAGCCGATGATAAAAACAATTGTTTTGACTTCGTATCTTTTTCATTAAAGCCAGCAAGCATGGTAGAAAGTTCTGCAGCTTTAACCAGCGCTGTTATATTGGTTGGCTCCTGACTTAATACCAGTTTGTATTTATCTAATGCTTCAATTTCTTTTTGAGAACGCTCCAATTGCAAACCTTCTTTTAATAAAGTTGCAATATCCTGTGCTTGCGCAAAATTTAAAAATGCACCAACAATTATGGCTAACAAAAAGATTATTTTTTTCATGACTACAAATCTTTACGGTTCATGGTTAAACCCACGGCTACAGAACCTACCATACCTGAAATGGGCGGTACCATTTTTTGAATATGTATAGAAATTTCCTGTGCAGCAGAAAACTTTTCAAAAACAGCAAGTGTAAAATTAGCAGCAACGGTTTCTAGTAAAGGTGTTGCCGCCTTCATTTGATGTTGTAAAATAGAAAACACAGCACCATAATCGATGGTATCAGCTAACTGTGTGATAGGAAAACTACTGGGCTGATAAACAACAGTAACGTTGATTTTAAAAGTATTGCCTACTAATTTTTCTTCTTCAAATAACCCATGATAACCATGCAGTAAAATATCAACTAATTGTATGGTTTGGGTCATAATAAAAAATTAAGCCAGGCCTTCTGCTGTTAAATAACGTTCTGCGTCAAGTGCTGCCATACAACCGCTTCCAGCAGCTGTAACAGCTTGTCTGTAATTTTTATCTTGCACATCACCTGCTGCAAAAACACCTGGAACATTTGTTTTGGTGGTACCCGGAATGGTTGTGATATATCCGGTTTCATCCATATCTAGGTAGTCCTTAAATATTTTGCTATTAGGCTCGTGACCAATGGCAACAAAAAATCCTGAAATAGGTATTTCTTGAGTGTCGCCCGTTTTATTATTTTTAATACGTACTGCTTCTACTTTTTGTGCGCCTAAAATTTCGTCGGTATCTGTGTTCCAGTATACTTTAATGTTTGGCGTATTTAAAACACGGTCTTGCATTACTTTACTTGCACGCATTTGTTCTTTTCTAACAAACATGTGAACGGTTGTACATAGTTTAGATAAATACACGGCTTCTTCAGCAGCGGTATCACCAGCACCTACAATGGCCACTTCTTTTCCTTTAAAGAAAAATCCATCACACACAGCGCAAGCACTTACACCAAAACCATTTAATCGCTGCTCGCTTTCTAGGCCTAACCATTTTGCAGAAGCACCTGTAGAAATAATAACCGTATCTGCAGCAATCCATTTTTCTTCGTCAATTTCTACTAAAAATGGACGCTTGCTAAAATCTACTTTGGTAGCCATACCATATCTGATATCTGCACCCATACGTTTTGCCTGCGATTCGAAATGTACCATCATTTCTGGTCCTTGAATACCATCTGGATAACCCGGATAATTTTCAACCTCGGTTGTAATGGTTAACTGACCGCCTGGTTGAATACCTTGGTATAAAACAGGTTTCATGTTAGCACGTGCCGCATAAATAGCAGCTGTATAACCTGCAGGTCCAGAACCAATAATTAAAACGTGTACTTTTTCTGAAATTTCTTGAGACATAAACTTATATTTTACAAAAAAAGCCCCAACAATAATTACTTGTAGGGGCTTCTCTTTTATTATTTTTAATTAGCCCAAATAAGCTTTTAAGGCGTTGCTATAACGTGCTTTTTGCAAACGTTTAATAGCGCGCTCTTTAATTTGTCTGATACGCTCTTTGGTTAAATCATATTTCATTCCAATTTGCTCAATGGTTACACCATTTTCGCCATCTAAACCAAAATATGCATTTACAATTTCTGCTTCACGAGGGCTTAACGATTTTAAAACGCGTCTGATTTCTTCACGTAAAGAGTCTTTCATAACGTCTTCATCGGTATCATCAGAACCTTCCAATAAATCACCCATGGCTACATCTTCTGCTTCGTGCACTGGTGCATCTAGTGAAGTGTGACGTGTGTTTGATTGAAAAATATTATTGATTTCCGTTTCAGACATTTCTAAAATTTCTGCTAACTCCTCGGTAGAAGGCTCACGCTCATGCTCCTGCTCAAAAGCCATATATGCTTTATTGGCTTTATTGTAGGTACCAATTTTGTTTTGAGGTAAACGCACCAAACGACCTTGCTCTGCTAATGCTTGCAAAATAGATTGACGAATCCACCATACCGCATAAGAAATGAATTTGAAACCTTTTGTTTCATCAAAACGTTGCGCTGCTTTTATAAGACCTAGATTTCCTTCATTGATTAAATCAGATAAAGACAAACCTTGGTGTTGGTATTGTTTAGCAACCGAAACCACGAAACGTAAATTGGCTTGCACCAATTTATCGAGTGCACGTTGATCCCCCATTTTAATGCGTTGCGCCAAAGTAGTTTCCTCTTCTGGCGTAATCATTGAAATTTTAGAAATTTCTTGAAGGTATTTTTCAACTGCTTGCGAGTCACGGTTGGTAATCTGTGTAGCGATTTTGAGCTGCCTCATGCTGTCTTACGATTAGTTCTTTGAATAGCTTATAAAGTTGGCGAAGATACAAAATTGCCCTACAAAAACCGCATAAAATGTCGATTTTATTACGATTTGGAATCTTATCTTCGCAGCCATGATAGACTTTAGGTCCGATACTGTAACAAAACCTAGCCCAAAAATGTTGGCCGCCATGTCTAGCGCGCCCGTGGGTGACGATGTTTTTGGCGAAGATCCTACCGTAAATGCCCTCGAAAAAATGGCCGCTACCATGTTTGGAATGGAAGCTGCCCTCTTTTGTCCGAGCGGGACCATGACCAATCAGTTAGCGATTAAATGTCATACAAATGCAGGCGACGAAGTTATTTGTGACGAGCTTTCTCATATTTACCAGTATGAAGGCGGAGGCATCGCCTTTAATTCGGGCGCGTCAGTTCGTTTATTAAGGGGCGACAGAGGCCGAATTACCGCTAGTATGGTTGCGGCTTCTATTAATCCCGACGACATTCACAAGCCACCTTCTACCCTTGTCTCACTGGAAAATACCGTAAACCGTGCCGGAGGAAGTATTTATCAACTATCTGATATTAAACCTATTAGAGAGGTTTGTTCAATTAAAAATTTAGCACTTCATTTAGATGGTGCCAGACTTTTTAACGCACTTGTCGCTACCGGAGACACTGCTCTTAGTTACGGTGAGACATTTGACAGTATTAGCATTTGCCTAAGCAAAGGCCTGGGCGCTCCTATTGGAAGTTTGCTTTTAGGCAACGGAGGCTTTATTAAAAAAGCCAAGCGTTTTAGAAAGGTATTTGGAGGCGGCATGAGACAAGCTGGCTTTATAGCGGCTGCTGGTATTTATGCCCTAGAAAATAATATTGAGCGTTTTGCCCAGGATCATACCCATGCCAAGCAACTCGCGGCCGCCCTATCTGAACTAGATTTTGTGGGAGAAATACTGCCCGTAGAAACCAATATCATCATATTTGAAGTAAAAGGACGCTTTACCGCCCCAGAACTTATTAAGATATTGCAACCATTTAACATATTTGCCTTTACGGTGTCAGAACACCAAATTAGATTTGTACTCCATTTAGATATTACCCCAGCTATGGTAGAAGAAACGATAGCTGTATTACATAAATTATAGAATTGTAGCGTTATGTTAGCCAGAATTAACCCAACCAACACGCAAGCTTGGTTTGTTTTACAAAAGCATTATGAAGAAGAAATGAATCGCAGACATATGCGTGATTTGTTTGCTTCTGATCCGGATAGATTTAAAAAGTTCTCAATTACACTTGGCGAAATCCTTTTTGATTATTCTAAAAATATCATCAACGAAAAAACCCTTAAGCTTTTATTACAACTTGCAGAAGACTGTAATGTTAAGCAGGCTATTGCAGAGCAGTTTGCTGGAGCACCTATCAACGAAACAGAAAATAGAGCCGTTTTACATACTGCTTTAAGAAGTTTTGACCCTACCCCTATTTTAGTGGACGGCGCAGATATTAAGTCTGGTATTCAAAAAGTGCGTGCACAAATGGAGGCATTTTGCGCGGCTATTCATAGCGGAACGCACACAGGCTATACCGGTAAAAAAATCAAATACATTGTAAATATTGGCATTGGCGGAAGCGATTTAGGTCCGGTAATGGTAACTGAAGCCTTAAAACCTTACTGGGTTGAAGGCATTCAAACCTATTTTGTATCCAATGTAGATGGTACCCATATTGCAGAAACACTAAAAAAAGTAACGCCCGACGAAACGCTGTTTTTAATTGCTTCTAAAACATTTACCACACAAGAAACCATGACCAATGCCCAAACGGCAAGAGACTGGTTTTTACAACACGCTACCGACCAAAAACATATTGCCCTTCATTTTGCGGCACTTAGTACCAACGAAAAGGCTGTAACTGCTTTTGGTATTGATCCAAAAAATATGTTTGAATTTTGGGACTGGGTAGGTGGTCGTTACTCTTTATGGAGTGCGATTGGACTATCTATTGCACTAACCATTGGCTACAACAATTTTGAAGCATTACTAAAAGGCGCAGAAGCAACCGACAAGCACGTAGCGTCTACACCATTTGATAAAAATATTTCGGTACTGATGGCGCTTATTGGCATTTGGTACACCAACTTTTTTGGTGCACAAAGTGAAGCCATTTTACCTTACGATCAGTACATGCACCGCTTTGCTGCTTATTTCCAACAAGGCAATATGGAAAGCAACGGTAAAAGTATTGACAGAAGTGGAAACCCTGTTAACTATGCAACGGGCCCAGTTATTTGGGGCGAGCCAGGCACCAACGGTCAGCACGCTTTTTACCAACTTATACACCAAGGAACTTTATTAATCCCTTCCGATTTTATTGCTCCTGCCAATTCACACAATGCCATTGGTGATCACCACGTAAAACTGTTAAGCAATTTCTTTGCGCAAACAGAAGCGTTACTAAATGGCAAATCTGAAAATGAAGTGATGGTGGAATTTATGAAAACATCGATGGATGAAAAAGATGTAAAACGTTTAACGCCGTACAAAGTTTTTGAAGGCAATAAACCCACCAACTCCTTTTTAATCAAAGAAATTAATCCGTTTAATCTAGGAAGTTTAATTGCACTCTACGAACATAAAATATTTGTACAAGGCGTGATTTGGAACGTATTTAGTTTTGATCAGTGGGGTGTAGAAC
>JAOASV010000212.1 GCA_030158535.1 Sediminibacterium sp. | reverse complement strand
GTGTAGACTTGCCTCCAGGCGCAGCGCATAAGTCTAGCACTTTTTGTCCATTAGACACGCCTACAACATTTGCTAGCGCCTGCCATAAAAACATACTACTGGCGTCTTGCACATAATAAGCTCCTGCATGAAAATTAGGATCTAATGTAAAAGAAGGACGTGCCTCTAAATAATGTCCATGCGGACACCAAGGCACTGGGTTTGTGTGTTCAAATAAAATGTGATCTGGATTTTTATTTGGGTTTACACGAATAGCCGTAACGGTTTCGCCGCTAGTATGCACTGCTTCAAAAGCAGCTTTATCAAAACCTACTACCCCTTCTAATGATTGTAAAAATGGCGCAGGTAAAGGCAAATTATAAGGATTTAATTTCTGCTACTAATTTTTGAAGCGCAGCTTTTGCATCACCAAATAGCATAGAAGTTTTAGGCTGGAAGAATAATTCATTTTCAATACCAGCATAACCAGGCTTCATACTTCTCTTGTTAACGATCACCGTTTTAGCTTGTTCTACTTCTAAAATTGGCATTCCATAAATTGGAGAAGCAGGATCTGTTTTAGCAGCCGGATTTACTACGTCGTTAGCTCCTAAAATAAGTACCACATCTGTAGATTTAAATTCATCATTGGCTTCTTCCATTTCAATAAGCTTATCATAGCTCACATCGGCTTCTGCTAATAATACGTTCATATGACCTGGCATACGACCCGCTACCGGATGAATGGCATACTTCACATCAACGCCTTTATCTTCTAATAATTTTTCTAGTTCGTGACATACGTGTTGCGCCTGAGCAACAGCTAATCCATATCCAGGAACAATAATTACTTTGTTGGCATAACTCATACACACCGCCGCGTCAGATATAGAAATTTCTTTGTACGTGCCTTGAGAACCTGCAGCAGCAGAACCACCAGCAGCAGCACTTCCCCCAAATGAACCAATGAGTACATTGGTTAAACTTCTGTTCATGGCCTTACACATGAGCACCGTTAATAATGTACCAGCAGCACCTACCAAGATACCACCCGTTAACATAACGCTGTTGTCGTATAAGAATCCACCACAAGCTGCGGCTACACCGGTAAAAGAGTTTAATAAAGAAATCACCACTGGCATATCGGCGCCACCAATAGGAAGTACAAATAGTACACCATAAATAAGTGCTGCCACTAAAATGCCGTAGAAGAGTAAATAATTAGTGCTATCAATAGCAAGCACCAAATATCCTGCAACCGCTAATGTTGCAAAAAATAAAACAAGGTTAAATACCTGCTGTCCTTTAAAAGAAAAATCTTTGATTTTACCATTGAGTTTACCCCAAGCAATAATACTCCCTGCAAAAGAAACGGCACCAATAATAAGTCCTAAAAATATAGTAAGTAATGTACCCTCAGTTGGAGCTGCTTGATCAGGATGTTCGCCACTATATAAAGCAGCGATATGACCAAACTCAATAACAGAAATTAATGCAGCACAAGCGCCGCCCATACCATTAAATAAACTTACTAGCTCTGGCATGGCTGTCATTTTTACGCGCTTTGCAGCAAGCGTACCAACAACTGTTCCTAAAACCAAAGCACCAAAAATCCATCCGTAGTTATGTAAACCCACGCCGTTTTCTTGGTATAAAAAGATAGTGCCAAAAATGGCAATAAACATACCTACCGCAGCCACCATATTACCCTTACGCGCAGACTCTGGATGCGACAACATTTTAAGTCCAATAATAAATGTAAGGGACCCGATTAAATAACAAATTGTAAGTATACTTAATTCCATAAATAATTTATTTGATGCTACAAATGCAGCTACCTTGATTACTTCTTTTTCTTAAACATTTCTAACATGCGGTCTGTTACCACAAAACCACCCACTACATTTAGTGTTCCTAAAACCACAGCTAAAAAGCCAATGATTAGTGTTACATAATGTCCTGGCTCTACTTTTCCCATTACAATGATGGCACCAATAATAACTACACCATGAATGGCATTGGCGCCACTCATAAGTGGGGTATGCAAAACACTTGGCACTCTACCAATAACTTCGATGCCTAAAAAAATCGAAAGCACCACAATGTAGATGATGTCGATATGTGATTGTGCCCAATTTAAAATTGCTTCCATAATATTATTTCAAAAAAAAATTAATTGATCAGTGCTGCCACTCTTTCATTGGCAACTGCACCTTCGTGCGCCATGCAACAACCTTTTACTAAATCATCCTCAAAATTTAATTCGAGTGCACCTTCTTTGGTAATGATGAGTTGTAAAAAGTTTAAAATGTTTTTGCCATATAATTTACTTGCGTCAGATGGCATATCTGAAGCCAAATTACTATTACCTAAAATGGTTACGCCCTCGTAAACGATGGTTTCATTGTTTTTTGTAACAGCCGTATTACCACCTGTAGCCGCTGCTAAATCGATAACCACACTACCTGGCTTCATAGATTTTAACATCGCATCTGTAATTAATACAGGGGCTTTTTTACCTGGAATTTGTGCGGTTGTAATAATGATATCTGCTTTAGCAATAGACTCAGCAAGTCTTTGCTGTTGTCTTTGCTTAAAATCTTCTGATTGTTCTACTGCATAACCACCTGCTTTAGATGCATCGGCAGCGCCTTCCACTTCAATAAATTTTGCACCAAGGCTCATTACTTCTTCTTTCACCTGCGGTCTAGTATCTGACACTTCCACAACAGCACCTAATCTTTTAGCGGTGGCAATCGCTTGAAGTCCTGCAACACCTGCTCCAATGATCACCATTTTAGCGGGAGGAATACTTCCTGCTGCCGTCATAAACATGGGAAAATATTTAGGGAACATGGTAGCCGCCAACAATACCGCTCTATAACCAGCAATATTTGCTTGGCTACTTAACACGTCCATACTTTGTGCACGTGTGGTACGCGGTATCATGTCCATACTAAACAAGCTTGCTTTTTTATCAATCGCTTGCTTTACTAGGTCGACATTAAAAAGTGGCTGAAAGGTACCAAGCACGACTGCACCCGGTTTTAATTGCGCCATTTCCGAACTTGAAAGCGGGTTGATAGAAAGCACTAAATCAGCAGTTGATAAAACGGTAGCACGGTCTTTAACAGACACGTTTTTTTCGGTATAGGTAGCATCTGCAGCATACGCTGCACTGCCCGCACCTGTTTCTACGATTACACTTACTTGTTTTGCAACCAAAACAGCTGCCTGCTCTGGTAAAAGCGATACACGCTTATCGTTGTTGGTTTCTTTAAGTATTCCGAGAATCATGTGCAAATTTACTTAATTATTAAATAGCCCTTTTATTAATTCTTCTTAAAAACGGATCGAAACCTGCTGTTTTTGAGCAAATTCCTTCCTAAAAAATACAACCCCAATAAAAAATAGATCGATACTTAAGGTAACGCTGGGGTGCGCGCTTATTTGAGCCCAGGCCTCCTCCATCTCTTCACTCCAGTGGATATCATCAAAAACAAGGATAGAATGATCTTCAACTACATCAAGCAGTGCCTCAAAATAAGCCATGGTAGGCTTCAATGCATGATTGCCATCAATAAATGCGAAATCGACTTTTTTGTTTTGAGCAAGCCAGCGTGGCAGCTCTTCATCAAAATTTCCTTCTATCAAATCGATATTTGTAAGGCCTAACAACTGATGATTGTGCCCAGCTATTTTTGCAATAGCATTTGACCCTTCAAAAGTGGTAACCTTGGCGGCCGGATTGGCAGACGCTAAATAAGCTGTGGTAATGCCAAGTGAAGTGCCTAGTTCAATAATTTGTGTAGGTCCGTAATAATCAATCATCCTAAATAAAAGCTGACTGTATTTTGCGGGCTTTAAGGAACCTTTTGCAACGTCACTTATTTTTCTCGTATTAGTTTTTGCAACGCGCGAGCCTGCGCCAAAATCTTGTATCTCAATAAGTCTATGATTGGATAATAATTGTGTTCTAGTTTTTTCGATAGCGTCAAATGCATAAAACCGTCTATTGTCATTTAACACCCTTGTAATAAATTCAAAAACAAATGGAGAATGCACGCCATGCCCTTTTCCGTTAGCCGCTGTAAACAAATAGCGTAAATACTTAAGTGCTAACGTAAAGTGTCCATACATAAATAAGCTAGAAAATTTTATTTGCGAAGCCAGGTTTGAAAAGAAAAACCAAATGCATGTTTTTCGTGGGCCGCATGCGTAACTTCATTTGATAAAGCCCAGTCCGAATTATCTATTTCAGGAAAAAAAGTATCACCATCAATAACGGCATCTACGCGGGTCATATATAATTTATGAGCCTTTGGCATTGCCTCGGCATAAATCTGACCCCCACCTGCAATAAACACTTCTTTATAATCCGATTCTTTTGCAAAAAACAGCGCATCTGCTAAAGAGTGCACCACAACAACGCCCTCATGGGACCAGTCTTTTTGTCTAGTAATAATAATATTAACCCTACCGTTAAGTGGCTTGCCACCAAGGGATTCAAAAGTTTTTCGTCCCATCACCACGGGCATGGCCCAGGTTGTTTGCTTAAAAAATTGAAGGTCTTTGGGTAAGTGCCACAACAATTGATTGTCTTTACCAATGGCATTGTTAGTGCCAGCCGCCACTATTAATGAAACAATCATAGATGTTGTTAAAAAGTAAATAATATTGTACCGTTACTATATCGCTACCGGCGCTTTAATACCCGGATGACACTGATAATTTTCGATGGTGAAATCCGAAAAATCAAAACTAAAGATATCTTTTACCGCAGGATTGATTTTTAAAGTTGGTAGTTCAAATGGCGTTCTTGACAATTGCAATTTTGCTTGTTCAATATGGTTGTTGTATAAATGTACGTCACCAAAACTGTGCACGAAATCGCCAGGCTCTAGATCACATACCTGCGCAATCATCATGGTTAAAAGTGCATAAGAAGCAATGTTAAAAGGAACACCTAAAAACACATCCGCACTACGCTGATATAATTGACAACTTAATTTGCCATCTGCTACATAAAATTGAAAGATGGTATGACAAGGCATAAGCGCCATTTTTGGAAGCTCTGCCACATTCCACGCACTTACAATAAGACGTCTGCTATCTGGTGTTGTTTTTATTTGCTTAATGAGCTCCGTAATTTGATCAACCACTACGCCATCCGCTCCTTTCCAACTTCGCCACTGTTCACCATAAACAGGACCCAACTCGCCAGCTTCGTTGGCCCATTCATCCCAAATAGAAACTCCATTTTCTTTTAAATATTTGATATTGGTATCGCCTTTTAAAAACCACAACAGCTCATAAAAAAAACTTTTTACGTGCAGCTTTTTTGTAGTCACCATTGGAAAACCTTTTTGCAAATCAAAGCGCATTTGATAGCCAAAACAGCTCTTGGTTCCAGTGCCAGTTCTATCCGTTTTTTCGGTACCGTTATCTAATATATGTTGAAGTAATTGTAAGTACTGTTGCATGGCTGCAAATTACGCCATCAACGGGGATGTTTTAAGCCAAAAGAGATTTTGGGGAGAATCTGTGAATTATACCTAAAAGCAGCTACACCTCAGTGTTTACAAGGATTTACGTCTAGCTAACTCGCGTTTTAACTGCATTAATTCACGACCGGTTTGACCACTCACACTGGTATTTTCTTGTGCCCTACGCATGAGATAAGGGATAACATCTTGGATAGGACCAAAAGGCAGGTACTTGCTCACATTAAACCCTTCTTTTGCGAGGTTAAATGTGATGGTGTCACTCATGCCATATAATTGTGAAAAATGAACGTGCGGATGATTGTGCGGCAACATCATTTCATCTAATAATTTTGCCCCTAACAAATTACTTTGTTCGTTGTGTGATGCAATAATGACTGCTGTAGAATGTATATGATCCATACAAAAACGGACCGCTTCATCATAGTCTGCGTCGGTAGCTTCTTTAGAAACTTGAATGGGTGATGTTCTATTTTTTTCAATGGCTACTGCACGCTCTTTTTCCATATAAGCGCCGCGCACCAATTTTAATCCTAAAATAAAACCCTGTGCTTCCGCTATTTGATGCGAGATGCGTAAAAAATGCAAACGGTCGTGACGATACAACTGAATGGTATTAAATACAACGGCTTTTTGTTTGTTAAACTCCGCCATCATTTCCATCGTTAATCTATCGATCGGATCTTGAATCCAACTTTCTTCTGCGTCAACAAGTACGCCAATATTTTTTTCGGCAGCAGCTTCACAAATAGCGTACATACGCTCTCTTACTCTATCCCAGGCCGCTTGTTCAATTTCATTGTCATGAATACCACTGCGTAAACGAGGCGCTTCATGAAGTGTTTGCAACAGCTCATGACTTGCAAGACCTGTTACTTTTATGCTAATAAATGGAATGTTTTTTTGTGACGCGGCATGATTGATAACATCAATAAAAACCTGTGTAGCTTGATCAAAATTTTCTTCGCCTTCTTTTCCTTCTACACCGTAATCCAATATTACATCTACGTTATGTTCCGAAAGCATTTGAGCTACTGGAATGGTCTCTGCTAAGGTTTCACCACCAACAAATTGTTTGAATATGGTATTTCGAATAATGCCTTTAATAGGTAGGCCCGCTTTTAAAAGTGCAGGAACGAGATTCGTACCCAACTGAACAAGTTTTGGGTAGCCCATAAAACCAAATAAAAGCTTCGCACTTTTTAAAGCCTTGGTAGACTTGTAGGCAAAAGCATTTTGGGTATTCTCAAATGAAATATTCATCGCTAACAGTTGTTCGTGACCGCGAATATCGGAACAGGTCGCAATATAAAAAAGAATTTATAGCAGGCAGGCAAAATGCAGCCTTAAATTGCCTGATGATTAAACGGCTGTAACACCATTTCACTCACCACGCCTGATCTAGGCTGCTGGCACAAAAACCAAATGGCCCTGGCCGCTTCTTCTGCCACAATCATTTTGTCTTTTTGAACCCTTAAATCGATGGTGTCCCAAAAAGGACTGTCCACCCCACCCAAAAACAGGTTGGTGATTCTGATTTCGGTACGTTTTACTTCTTCTCTAATGCTTTGCATCATACCTACAATACCGTATTTACTAGCACTGTAAGCAGCCGCTCCAGCCATAGGCACTTTGCCAAGTACACCCGGAATATTAATAATAAGGCCTTTTTTTGCTTCTTTCATAGAAGGCATAACCGCTTTAACGGCGTTAAAACTGCCCACTAAATTAATTTGAAGGGAATCCATGAAGTCTTGATGGGTAAGTGTTTCTAGCGGCTTAATAATGCCCACTCCAACAGCATTGATAAGGATATCCACCCCGCCGCCAGCAGCTACCTGACTAACTGCGGTTTCAACGGCAGCAGCATCTGTGATGTCTACTGTAAAACACTGTCCCTGCGGAACCGACAAGCGGGACGCTACTTCCTGTAATTTTTGCGCATTTCGAGCCAGCAAAAATACTGTGGCACCGCCGCCTATTAATAGTTCGGCCACTTTAGCGCCAATACCACCTGTTGCACCAAATAAGAGTACGCGTTTTCCTTTTATCGTTTCCATGACTTTGTTTTTGAGTATAACAAGACATGGCCAGTTTTGTTTGCCTATCAATAAAATAAGGGTTGTATTAAATAATTACAGAAATTGGGGCATGAAAATTTTAAAAATAGAAGTCTATAAATATTCGATCCCGATGGTGCCGTTTACGATTGCAACGGGTACCATGCATTTTGCACAAAACATACTTATTCGCATCCATACCAATACAGGGCATATTGGCGTTGGGGAATGTTCTGC
>JAOASV010000211.1 GCA_030158535.1 Sediminibacterium sp. | reverse complement strand
CCCGAGGACGGGGCAAAAATAGGGTACTTTTTTTAGACGAACAACTGTAACTTTAGTCCAAGCCTTTCGTTATACGATATAAATACAATGATTATGAAAAAAATACTAGCCTTCGCTTTGGTCTTATTCGCTTTTGTAGCTCAAGCTCAAAATAAAATGGGTGTGATCTATGACGAGAATGTTCAGGTTCGAAAAGTGCCCAATTTTACATCTATTCGTGTCTCCAATGCCATTGAATTGTATGTAAGTCAATCTAACAAGACAGATGTTGCAGTAAGTGCAAAAACAGACGAGTATAGAGATAAAATCATTACAGAAGTAGTAGGGGGTACATTAATCATAAGAATGGAGGATAACAACAAATGGTGGAAATGGAATGACGATGATTATAAAACCAAAGCTTATGTGAGTGTTAAGGAACTATATGCTTTAACTGGTTCTGGTGCAACCAACATTAGAATTGTAAACGGATTGAGTGCAGAGAAATTAAAAATTAATCTTTCTGGAGCTAGTGATTTAAAGGGAGAGATTAAAGCAGGCACCCTTTTAACCGATCTTTCGGGTGCATCAAGTATCAAAGCGACTATTCGTGCGAATGCTTTTTCTGCAAAAGGGTCTGGCGCAAGTGGTTTTGATATAATTGGCTCAGGGGATGATTTAATAGTGGATGTGTCAGGAGCTTGTAGCGTAAAAATGTATGACTACCTTGTTAAAGGCGCTTCGGTGGAGGCTTCGGGTGCAAGTAGCGTAAGAGTGAATGTGTCCGATATCCTAAAAGTGGATGCATCAGGAGCTAGCAGTATTGATTATAAAGGATCTGCGTCTATTAAAGATATGCGTAGTTCAGGGGCTTCAAGCGTGAAGCATAGGAACTAGTATTTGTAAATAAACAATTATTCAAAGCCCACTTTTAGTGGGCTTTTTTTTGTGGTGTATATTCGTTATCAACATCTTAGTAAAATTCCGAACGTATAACTTTTTGTCATTTTGCTAGTTGATGTCAATTATACCAGTCAATTTTGATCATCAAAATCAGGACTGACATTTATTAAAGCTATAGGGGGCATTGTCAAATATATTTTGTCAATGTTATCTAATTAGATAACTTTACATGACTACTAACAAACAACATAGAGATTTATATTTTTACAAGCATTATTATTTGAGTTTTTTCAAAGCTCAAACTGAAGAAGTTAAAACTAAATTTAACTGGACATTGAATTTAATTGCGACACTTGATAAAATACCTGTGAAGTATTTTCAGTATATAGTGAATAGCGAGGGGCTTTACGAAATAAGAGTACAAGTTGGGAATAATATTTTTCGAGCTTTTGCATTTTTTGATGGTGGAAAAATGATTGTGATAGCAAATGCGTTTCAAAAGAAAACACAAAAAACTCCAAAAAACGAGATTGAATTAGCGCGTAAAATCAAAAATGAATATTTCTATGAAAAACAATAAAAATTTGACCTCTTTTAATGACCATTTAGATCAGCAATATGGTAAAAAGGGGACGGCTACAAGGGATGCATATGAGATTGGATTTGAAGCATTTAAGTTAGGTGTACTGATTCAAGAGATGCGTGAAAGTCAAAACCTAACTCAGGCACAGCTAGCAGAGAAATGTGGCACTACTAAATCCTATATTTCTAGAATTGAGAATGATGCGAGTGATATTCGACTGTCTACTCTTATGAGGATAATAAAGGATGGTTTAGGAGCTAAGTTGCATCTAAGTTTAAGTTAGTTGTATAATCTTCCTAATAAACTTGTTTAGGAACTTATATTGCCCTATCTTTGCCGTCCAAACATCGCGAGGTAGAGCAGCGGTAGCTCGTCGGGCTCATAACCCGAAGGT
>JAOASV010000210.1 GCA_030158535.1 Sediminibacterium sp. | reverse complement strand
GTTTAGTGTTTGGCAACGATCCCATCGAAGTCAATCCCGAAGAACGCATCAAGCAATTAAACATTCAATTAATTCCTGTAGTACCTCCTATTGCAAACTATGTAAAACAGGTGCAAGTGGGTAATTTGGTATACTTATCTGGGCATGGACCCGACAAGCCGGGTGGTGGTCAAATGTTTGGTCATTTAGGTAAAGATGTAACCATCGAAGAAGGCCAATTGGCAGCAAGACTTACAGGCATTTCAATGATTTCTACTTTAAAAGCCTATATCGGTGATTTAAATAAAGTAAAACGCATTGTAAAAGTATTAGGCCTTGTAAACTCGGAGCCCAACTTTACGCAACAGCCACAAGTGATGAATGGCTTTTCTAATTTAATGGTAGAAATTTTTGGAGAGAGAGGAAAGCATGCAAGATCTGCACTTGGCGTGGCTGCATTACCTAATAATATTTCGGTAGAAATAGAAATGATTGTTGAACTCAAATAAAAAGTAAAATAAATTTTTAAAATAAAATAAACCGCTATGAAAACAAACAACCGCCGCTCCATTTTTAGAAGAATGTTTGCAGGCATTTTGGGTGTTACAGGTACAGCTATGGCTGCAAACGCCGCTAGCAATAACAATGAAGCAGCTCCACAAAAAGAAGTATTCAATGTCGAGTACGATCAGGATGTTCCGCTTTTTTCAGGATCCACAAAATTTGGAGGTATGGTATTTGTAGCGGGCAAAGGCGCGCATTTTGAAGGAGATATCAAAGCACACACTGATCATGTATTAAAAGAATTAGAAAAAGAACTCATTAAAGCTGGGTCTTCGATGGAGAAAGTTTTAAAAGTAAATGTATACCTAGCCGATTTAAATGATTACAAACAAATGAATGAAGTATACAAAGGCCGCTTTGGCGCAAACCCACCTGTAAGAACAACGGTGGCTACCTATGGCGGCGTACCTGGTAATTCACTTGTTGAAATGGATTGTATCGCAATTGCTAATTAATAAAAAACAAAAACTATGAAACGTAGAGACCTCATTAAATATATTTCAATTTCACCGCTAGCTGGTGGTGCCATTGCAAGTGGCTTAGCCAATGCCGCACCAAAATCTACACCAATCGAAGTTGCTAAAAAACGCGACTTATTTAGTGAACTAGGTGTGCGCACATTTATTAATGCTGCTGGTACCTATACCGCTATGACAGCAACCCTTATGCGCCCTGCAACTGTGGAGGCCATTAGACAGGCGTCGCATAAATTTTGCATGCTTGATGATTTACAAGATAAAGTAGGTGAAAGACTCGCTCAAATTACAAGAGCCGAAGCGGTTGTTGTAACCAGTGGTGCATTTGCGGCACTCACACTTGGCATGGCAGGTATTTTAACAGGTATGGATCCTGTTAAAGTAAAGCAACTTCCAAAACTCGAAGGCACGGGCATGAAAACAGAAGTGATTTGCCAAAAATCACACGCCATTGGATACAACCAAGCCTTAACCAATACGGGTGTTAAAATTGTAATGGTAGAAACTGTAGAGGAGTTAATTAAAGCCATCAATCCTAACACAGCAGCCATGCACTTTTTACATGTGCAATCGGATAAAGGACAAATTCAGCACGAAGAGTGGGTAGCTATTGGAAAAAAATATGGCATCCCTACCACTATAGATATCGCTGCCGATGTGCCACCAGTAAGTAACTTATGGCGCTTTAATGAAATGGGCTTTGATTTTGTTGCCATTTCTGGCGGTAAGGCATTACGTGGCCCTCAAAGTGCCGGTTTACTAATGGGTAAAAAAGATTTGATTAAAGCCGCAAGATTATCAATGCCACCGCGTGGTGAAACCATTGGTAGAGGTATGAAAGTAAACAAAGAAGAAATTTTAGGCATGATGGTTGCCGTAGAAGAGTTTGTAAAAATTGACCACGACGCAGAAGCCCTTGTTTTCTTAGAAAGAATTAAAAAAATACAAGCAGCCGCAGATTCGGTTCCGGGTATTACCACAAAAATTTCTACGCCAGTACTTGGCAACGTAACCCCTACGTTAAACATCAGTTTTGATTATAGCAAAATTGGTAAAACCGGCGAGCAGTTACGCCTAGACCTTCGTAACGGATCGCCATCTATCGAATCGGTGGGCGGTAAAGACAATATTGGCATGACGGCCTGGTCTTTACAAGAAGGCGAAGATGTAATTGTTGCTAAACGTTTAAAAGAAGTTTTAGAAGCTGCTGTAAAATAATATGTATGAAAAAATTAGGGCTAAGCGCATTTCTTATAGCGTGTTGTATTTTCTCGAATGCACAACAATTTCCTAGTTCAGAACTTATATACCTTACCAGCCAGTGGAAAGGTGAAAGATTTGAAGATGGCAGACCTAAAATAAGTGATGCCCTTATTGCTAGAGCCAAAAAAATTGGTATCGAAGAAGCATGGCAAGTACTTTACAATGAAGGTTATAAAAATCAATTTGAAGGCAACTGGAAAATGGTACATGATAATGTTCCGGTTGTAGGAAGAGTTGTAACAGCTCGTTATAGCCCTTCAAGACCCGATATTGAAGCACTTATTAAAGAAAGAGGCAAGGCAGAGGGACGCACCGGCAATACCAATGCATGGCCCATTCAAGTATTGCAAAAAGGAGACGTGTATGTAGCCGAAGCATTTGGTAAAATTGCACAAGGCACATTAATTGGCGACAATTTAGGCGCGTCTATCTTTAATAAAACAGGCAATGGTGTCATTTTTGATGGCGCTGCCAGAGACTTATCTGGTCTTGCTCAAATCAGTGGCTTTAACGCTTACGTTAGAGATTTTCATCCTTCTTTTTTAGAAGAAGTAGTACTCATTGGACTTAATAGCCCTATCAGAATTGGCGCTGCTGTTGTAATGCCTGGCGATTTGGTTTTATCAGAAAGAGAAGGTGTTTTATTTATTCCTGCGCACATGGCAGAAAAAGTAATTGCTACCGCCGAGTTTATTGCGGTTAGAGACCGTTTTTCAAAAGACGTTTTAAAGGCTGGCACTTTTACTGCTGGTCAAATTGATAGCCAGTGGAGTGAAACTATAAAAACAGCATTTTTATCTTGGATAGAAAAACATCCAAGCGAACCTCAAATTACAAAAGCATCTCTCGAAAAATTTTTAGAAAAAAGAACCTGGTAATTATTGATTAAAAGCCGTACCAATGAATTCGTATAAAACACTTTTGTATACTTCGGTCCTCTTGTTTGTTACATCGGGCATACTATATGCTATGGGCCTTACCCAGTATGTAGGTTTTAGCGTAGCTGCTGCATTTTTACTATTAAGTATTGCCGTAAAATATACCAACAACTACAAAGGATTTAGTTTTACACTCGTGATTTTTTCGGCAGTATCCCTTTCATTATCTCAACCACAATTATTTACGGTATGGGGTGAATACAAACTAACAGGGCTGATAGTTCCGCTTATCCAGTTGATAATGTTTGGCATGGGCACCTCTATGAGCATGAAAGATTTTGCACTAGTAGTAAAAACACCAAAAGGTGTTATTATAGGCGTAGTAAGTCAGTTTGCAATTATGCCAACACTAGGTTTTTTACTGGCCTCTATCTCTAATTTACCGCCCGAAATTGCGGCTGGCGTTATTTTAATTGGATGCTCACCAAGTGGGCTTGCTTCCAATGTAATGTCTTATTTAGCCAAAGCAAACCTTGCCTTATCTATTACCATTACTTCAATTACAACCTTGATTGCGCCATTTGTCACTCCCTTACTCATGAAATTTTTTGCTGGCGAATTGGTTGAAATAGATGTTACTAAAATGATGTGGGATATTAATAAAATGATTTTACTCCCAATTGGTGCTGGACTTATTTTCAATCAATTTTTAAAAGGAAAATTAAAATGGATGGATAGTGCTATGCCTGTTGTTTCAATGGCTGGTATTGCTGCAATCATCACCATTATTACCGCTTCAGGCAGAGACAACTTACTTACCATCGGACCTATCCTAATTGGTATTGTAGTCATACACAATACAGCTGGCTATTTACTAGGCTATTGGAGCGGCAAACTATTTAAAATGCCTGAACAAGATTGTAGAACCATTGCTATCGAAGTGGGTATGCAAAATGGAGGACTTGCTTCTGGCCTTGCGCAACAATTAGGCAAAGCGGCTACTATGGGACTCGCACCAGCCGTATTTGGACCCTTCATGAATATTACAGGATCTATTTTAGCTTCCTACTGGCATAAGCGAGAACCAAAAAATTAAAGGACGTTTAGTTAAACTGAATCACGCCGTACTTTTCAAATTCGTGAAAGCTTTTTATAATGGGCGACCATGCCCATTTAACCATTTTTGTATCGTCATAATCGAGTCTATAAAAATTTGCATTCCAGCAAACTCCTTTTTTGACATCTAGGTTTTGTAAGGGTATAAATAGTTTAAACGGAAAGTAAAGCTCGGCAGTCCATTTGTACATTTCGTTGTTTTGCTCATGCACTTTTACTTTTTTAACTACTTTTTTCTTGCCCGTATATTTCCAGGGTGCCCATCCAAATGTTTTCTTACTCAAATTTGGCACTAACAATACCAGCTCTGCGTTATAAGCGTTGATTTCGTATTCTAAATAAATAGGCGTGCTAGGTTCGGGATGAAAAAAAACTTCAAACACATCGGCTCTAAACAAATCTTCAAAATCATTTCTATACGGCGACGTTATTTTTTTATCAAGTCCCGAAAACAAAACATATACCCCACTATCGGCGTATAGAATTTTAAATTTTGAAGGGTATTGTAAACTGCTTGAATCAAGTTGAATTAGATTTACCCAATTGGTAGCATTCCAGCTAGCATTTGTTCCCGCACCGTCAATTTCAAAAGGCAGCACCTTATTTACCTGAAGGGTATCCTGCACATTTATTGAATGCGCCAAAGCACTAGTAGCAGCTCCTAATAAAGTGACGAAAATAAGCGCCTGTAACTTTGTCCGGTACATAATGAGCAAGCTTTTTATGGTGTAATAAATGTAAGAAAATAACAAAACATGGCCCTTTTTTATTTGAGCAATTGTGCCAACTTATTTTTACTTTTAAGGATAGTTCTAAACGCTTAATTATTAATATGATACGCAGGGTTACACTATTTGCATTATTTATCGCCACTAGTTTTGTTGGATTGGCTCAAAAAAAACCAGCTACAAAAAAAAGCGCTAAAGCTGGCGCCAATAAAGTGGCTACTGGTTCAAACATCGCGGCTTCGCTGGCCGCTAACCAAAATGCATCCATCAACGCACCGTTAAAATTATGGTACGATAGCCCGGCCAAATATTTTGAAGAAGCGCTTGTACTTGGTAATGGCCAGCACGGCGCTACCGTTTTTGGTGGCATATCTCAAGAGAAAATATTTTTAAACGACGCTACCCTCTGGTCTGGCGAACCCGTAAACCCCAACATGAACCCCAATGCATATAAAAATTTACCGGCTGTTAGAGAAGCATTGGCAGAAAACAATTATAAAAAAGCGCAAACACTTATAAAAAAACTACAAGGAAAATTTTCGGAGTCATATGCACCACTCGGAACGCTTTTATTAAGTTTTAATAACGATCCGTTTATTAGCAACTACTACCGTGAACTAGATATACATGAGGCGGTAGCAACGGTTAAGACTGAATCGGCAACCAATACCATCGAAAGAGAATACTTAGTTTCTCACCCCGATAAAATTTTTGCCATCAAATTACAATCCAAGCAAAAAGGGGGACTCAGCTATACCATTGGATTTGAATCACTACTTCGCTACACCACTAAAACATCAAATAATGTTTTAGAAGTAAGCGGTGTTGCGCCCATTAAAGCAGACCCAAGCTATCTAGGAAAAAAACAAAACTCTGTGGTGTTTGATACTAAAAAAGGAACACGTTTTTCTACACAAATTCAGGTGGTTACAAACGATGGTAAAATAACCTACACCGATTCTACTATTCAAATATCGAATGCAACAGCTACAATAATTTACGTATCGATGGCAACAAGCTTTAATGGATTTGATAAAAACCCTGCCACAGAAGGACGCGACCAGTATGCCACAGCTAAAGCGCAACTTACCAGTGCAGTAAAAACAGGTTGGGACGCTATTAAAAAAAGACATACCAAAGATTATCAAAATTATTTTGACAGGGTTGCGCTGCAATTAGAGGGTGCAGCAGCGACGCAACTTCCTACCAATGAAAGATTACAACGCTATGCCAAAGGAGAATCAGACCCCTACCTAGAAACTTTATATTTTCAGTTTGGTCGCTACCTATTAATAAGCAGTTCTAGAACACCAGGCGTTCCGGCTAATTTACAAGGCATCTGGAATTCATATTTGCAGCCACCTTGGTCGAGTAATTATACCATGAACATTAATGCAGAAGAAAATTATTGGCTAGCAGAAAATACCAATTTACCTGAAATGCATATGCCGTTTTTACAATTTGTAAAAAACGTATCAACCACCGGAAAAATTACTGCAAAAACATTTTACAATATGCCAGGATGGGTATCGCATCATAATTCTGATATATGGGCGATGTCTAACCCTGTGGGTAATTTTGGAGACGGCGATCCAAGTTGGGCCAATTGGCCCATGGGTGGCACTTGGGCCTCTGTTCACGCCTGGGAACATTATTTATTTACACAAGACACAGCCTACTTACAAAAAGAAGGCTACCCAGTAATGCGAGGTGCCGCCGAATTTTGTTTGGCATGGATGATTCCGGATAAAAACGGCAAACTCATTACCTCACCTTCTACTTCACCTGAAAATTATTTTGTTACGCCAACAGGTTTTAAGGGAAGCACACTATATGGTGGTACCGCAGACCTTGCCATGATTCGTGAATTATTTTTAGCCGTTATTGCCGCACAGGAAGTACTTAAAAACGATGCCGCATTTACAAATAGTATTAAAGCAGCACTCGATAAAATGTATCCCTACCAAGTGGGTAAAGCAGGAAATTTACAAGAATGGTATTACGACTGGGAAGATGTCGAACCCACCCACAGACATCAAAGCCATTTATATGGACTTTACCCTGGCACGCACGTAACACTTACACAAACGCCAGCTATTGCTATTGCTGCTAAAAAAACATTAGAAATTAAAGGGGATGAAACTACAGGCTGGTCTAAAGGATGGCGCATTAATTTATGGGCTAGGTTAAAAGATGGAGAACACGCATATAAAATGTACCGTGAACTTTTGAAATTTGTTCCGCCCGATGAAACCAAAGAAAATTATAACAACATGGGTGGCACGTATCCAAATTTACTCGATGCACATCCCCCTTTTCAGATAGATGGTAATTTTGGTGGCGCTGCTGCTGTTGCTGAAATGCTGGTTCAATCACATACTGGTTACATAGAGCTGTTGCCTGCAATATCAAAAACTTGGAATACAGGCACCGTAAATGGCCTTAAAGCAAGAGGCAACTATGAGATAGATATGAAATGGACAAAAGGGCGCGTAACAAGTTTGCACATCAAGTCAAATACAAAAAAACAAGCTAGTATTTATTGTAACGGAAAGCTTCAAACTGTTGCTACCAATACGCAACTAGTATTTTAAATACGCAAAGCTGTCACCAAATAAACAATATGCAAAATTTATCTAAATTATTTTTCGTTTTAATCACTATCACCTTCACAACTATTGGTTTTTCTCAAACGAAACAACTTGCAAAACCATCTGCGGTGCAGTATAAGTGGCATGAACAGGAAAGAATCATGTTTGTACATTTTGGAGTAGCCACTTGGCTTGGATCGGAATATGATGAAACGGGCAAGTTTGATATATCGCGCATAAATCCTACTGAGCTTAACACAGATGACTGGTGTGAAACCGCAAAATTGTGGGGTGCTAAACAAATTATTTTTGTTGCCAAACACGTGGGTGGATTTTGTTGGTGGCAAACCAATACCACGGGGTATAGTGTAAAAAATATTCCTTGGAAAAATGGTAAAGGCGATTTATTAGCTGACGTTGCAGCTTCTTGTAAAAAATATG
>JAOASV010000209.1 GCA_030158535.1 Sediminibacterium sp. | reverse complement strand
TCACTAATGAGGGTTTTGCCATCGTTACCTAAAATTTGTTTGATGCGCATTAACTTCATGAGTATCAAATCGGCAAAACTTTCTTGACTCATGTCTCTCCATGCTTCACCATAATCATGGTTTTTATCAAGCATCGTTTGACGTGCAAAATCTACATATTGTAAATAGAGTTTTTCTACTTGATCCACAGGGAGTTCCTCTACCTGAGGGTTACCAAGTGCCAGTTGAATTAGACCAATAACCGCATAGTTTACAATGCCCTTAAATTCAGAATTGATATCATCTCCTACTTTTTGGGTTTGTAAATCTTGAATGGTTCTAATACGAAGGGCCTTAATAAATATTTGATCCACTACAGAAATCGTACGCAATACACGCCATGCGGTTCCGTAATCTTTGGTTTTTTTAATAAATATGTCTCTACAAGCTAAAATAGCCTCATCATATGCCTGATTGGTACTGCTCATTTTATAGGTCTAATTTTGATCCTTTGGTAATATCTTTGAAGCGGATGCAATATAATTGAAACATCAGAATGTTGACACTAAATAGCCAAGGAAAAACCCTCCACAGTACAAAACCCCTGATTATGGGGATTTTAAATGTAACCCCTGATTCTTTTTACCAAAAGAGCCGGGTAATGGCTGTTTCCGAAGTAATTGACCTCGCAGGTAAAATGCTACATGAAGGAGCCTCTATTTTAGATATTGGAGGACAAAGTACGAGACCTGGTGCGGAGGCCATTTCTGCAAATGAAGAGCTGGATAGAATTGGCGCCGTTATTGAAGCAGTTGTGCGTCATTTTGATGATGCATTTATATCGGTAGACACATATCATAGTGAGGTTGCTAAAGAGGTAGTAAATCTTGGTGCGCATATCATCAATGATATTAGCGGTGGTCAGTATGACGCTAATATGTACAACACTATTGCTGATCTCAATGTGCCATATGTTGTTATGCATGTTAATGAGCATAAAGAACAAATGCATACCGTTCATACTAGTACAACTATTTTACCAGTGGTGCATGAATTTTTTACAAAAACAATAGCCGCTACAAAAGAATCTGGAATCCAACAACTCATTATAGATCCAGGTTTTGGTTTTAGTAAAACACCCGAACAAAATTTTGAACTTATTGCAAATCTATCTTCATTTACAAGCTTTCAAAAGCCCCTATTAATAGGTGTTTCACGAAAATCGACTATCTATAAAACCCTTGGTATCACAGCTTCTGACGCGCTAAACGGAACTACGGTTTTACACACTGCTGCTATTTTACATGGTGCTTCTATACTCAGGGTGCATGATGTTAAAGAAGCAAACGAAGTAGTAACACTTTGCAGTTACCTACAATAAAAAAGCCCCAACCAAAAGGTTGAGGCTCTCACAAATACTTTTAATTTTATTGGCCTGGTGCACCTGGAGCGCCCGGAGCAGCTGGAGGTGGTGGTGGCGGTGCTAATTTTACGTCAACGATTTCTACATCGAAACATAAGTTTGCAAATGGTGCAATAGCTGGAGGACGACCTGAAGGGCCATAACCTAAAAATGAAGGAACTACAATACGTCCCTTGCCACCTTTAGCAAAGAAAGTTAAACCTTCTTCCCAACCTGGAATAACACCATGCTGTCCAATAACAACCTCAATAGGCGCGTTTTCTGGCGCTGGCTTACCCATATTTGCATCAAATTCTTTGCCATCTTTATCAGCAAAATAACCTCTGTACATAACTGATACTTGGTATCCAGAATCGGCTTTTTGACCTACACCCGGATTTGTTATTTCTACTAAAGCGCCGCTTTTGGTAGAAACTGTTTTCATTTTCTTGCCTTCAGCGTATTTTTTTACTTCAGCAATTTCAGTAGCTTTTTCTTTTTCAACTTCTTTTTCGTAATCTGCTTTTACTAAATCTTCTTTAGCAAATGCTGCAATTACTTCTAATTTACCGTTGATAAAATCACCCGTTTTAAATACTTCATTGAACTCGATCATACCCATTTTTTTGAGTGAATCAATGCTCAATGAAAATTCCATTTTATCGCCAGGAGCGCACTTGGTAATTACTTCTGTAAAAGTGTATTTTCCAAGTCTAGCTGTGTCTAAATAAAAATACATCGGGATATGACCATAAGATGTATTTAAAACCGTGTCTTTAGATTTTAACTTGTACTCGATGTGTAACTTTACAAACTGTCCATGTTTTAAAAGTTCTTTACTGCTGCCTTTGGTGATTTTGTAAGGCATACCTGAAGGTGATTTTTGGAACTGATTACAGCTCGCAAAAATGACAACCGCTGCTAAAAGCGATAGTGTTGATTTGATCATTTTCATTGTAGTTGATTATAATAGTCTTTTAAGACCTCTTTAAAAGTATGTAAAGTTGTTTCAATATTTTCATCACTCCTTCCGCCAGCTGCATTTACATGTCCGCCTCCTTCAAAATGTTTTCTTGCAAAAGCATTTACATCAAAAGCACCCTTGCTTCTAAAACTCCACTTACGCTCTTCATCTCTATCTATGACAATAGCGCCAAGTTTCATGCCTTTAATACCTAGTAAATAATTCACCAAACCCTCTGTATCACCCGTTTTTATGTCAAAGCGCTGTAAATCTTGCTTTGTAATATACATAATTGCAGTGTTGCATTCGTACAAAACTTCCATTCGGTTCAGTAAGGCATACCCAATAAAACGAAGTCGATTTTCTAATGAATTATCAAAAATATGACTATGCACCACCGTGTGGTCGAGTCCTAAATCTTTTAAATGAGCAATCATGCGGTGTACAGATGCTGTAGTGGCTGGAAATCGAAAAGATCCAGTGTCAGTCATTAACCCTGTATACAAACAAGTAGCCACATCAAGTGATATATGCGCTCCGTTTTCAGAACCCATAATAATATCATATACCATTTCACAGGTAGAACTTTTGCTGGTATCACTCACGCCATAAGCAAATACTTCTGTTTGTGGTTGCTGGTGATGATCAATTAAAATTCTAGCACCCTTTGCATTTGCAAGTGGTGCTTCCATGTTTTTGGTTCTGCTAAGGGTATTAAAATCAAGACAAAATAAATAGTCTGCATCATTAATAAGTGCTAACGCTGCATCTCTCTTTTTTTCAAAATCTATAACCGTTTTAATACCAGGCATCCAATCTAAAAAATCGGCCCAATTGGTGGGTGATATAACAACCGCATCATGACCAAGTGCCTTTAAAAAATGATACAATCCAAGGGTCGATCCCATTGCATCGCCATCCGGCTTTTGGTGCATGGTAATAATAACCTTGCTAGGCTTAGTTAATAATGGGAAAAACTGTTCAATGGATTGCATATTCTGGCAAAAATGCAGCATCTAGCCTGTTTTGTCAAATCAATTTAGGCGGGTTTAACAAAATTTAATGTCAAATATCGTTTTAAAGGGTAGTTTATTTGTAATTTTGCACCCCAATTATACCTAAAACTATGAGTAACAGAACATTTACAATGATCAAGCCTGATGCAACCAGTAAAGGTTACACAGGTGCTATTTTAGACCAAATTATCAAGGCTGGTTTTACCGTTAAAGCTATGAAATGGACTAAATTAACAACCGAGCAAGCTGGTTTATTCTATGATATCCATAGAGAAAGACCTTTTTTTGGTGAATTAGTTGAATTCATGAGCAGTGGCCCAATTGTAGCAGCTATCTTAGAAAAAGACAACGCAGTAGAAGATTTTAGAAAATTGATTGGCGCAACTAACCCAGCACAAGCAGAAGAAGGTACAATTCGTAAGAATTTTGCTGCTTCTATAGGTGAAAATGCGGTTCATGGAAGCGATAGCAATGAAAATGCAGTGATTGAAGGAGATTTCTTCTTTTCTAAACTAGAAAGATTCTAAATTTTCCACTAGGATATAAAAAAAGGTCATTCTGCAAAGAGTGACCTTTTTTATGGTCGGGATGACAAGATTTGAACTTGCGACCCCACGCCCCCCAGACGTGTGCGCTACCGGGCTGCGCTACATCCCGAAAATGAGTATAAAACTCCCTTAAAACGCTGCAAATATAGGGTCAAAGACAAAAAATCAGATTATATTGCACTAAATTTCCAATCAGCCCATGACGATCCTCCTCAAGCAAGTCACAATTGCCGATCCTCAATCAAAACACAATGGTTTAACAACGGATATTTTTATTGAGAACGGTGTTATCGTTTCAATCGAATCAAATAGTTCTAAAAAAGCAGATCAAACCCTCGAGTGTAATGGTGCTTATGTGTCTGGTGGATGGGTAGACGTTTTTTCTAATTTCTGTGATCCGGGTTTCGAGTTCAAAGAAACCTTGCAATCAGGTATTGCAGCTGCTGCAGCCGGTGGATATACTAGGGTACTAGTAATGGGTGATACAAAACCTGTTGCTGACAACAAAGCACAAGTAGCTTATATACATGCAGCAGGCAACCAAGCAAATGTAACGCTGCATCCTATTGGAGCCATTACTAAAAAATTGGAAGGACAATCACTCGCAGAAATGTATGACATGCGTGCATCAAATGCAGTTGCATTTTCAGATGGCATGCATCCTGTACAATCTCCGGGCGTATTTTTAAAAGCACTTCAATACGTAAAAGCTTTTGATGGTATTTTAATTCAAATTCCTATCGATAAAACCATTGCAGCAAACGGACTTATGCACGAAGGCATTGTTTCAACTCAAATGGGACTTCCTGGTTTACCTGCTGTTGCCGAAGAGCTAATGGTAAAAAGAGATATTGATTTACTCAGATATACAGGATCTAAACTTCACATCACAGGCGTTTCTTCTGCAACTACCATTGATCTTATTAGAGCTGCTAAAAAAGAAGGCTTAGCTATTTCTTGTAGTGTTACACCAACGCATCTTTTTTACTGCGATGAAGACATGACAACCTACAACACCAACTTAAAAGTAATTCCTCCGGTAAGAACAAAAGCAGACCGTGACGCACTCAGGGCTGCTGTTATAGATGGCACCATCGATTGTATTGCTTCGCATCACGCTCCTCAAGACTGGGATCATAAAGTATGTGAGTTTGAATATGCCGAGTTTGGAAATATAGGATTACAAACCACATATGCTACACTTGAACAAACAGTACCAGGTTTAACGCCAACTCAAGTTTCAAATTTATTAAGTGGGAATGCTAGACAAATATTTGGACTTCCTATGGTTAGTATCGAAGAAGGTCAAGCCGCAGAATTAACTATATTTAATAGAACAGCAACCACTACCCTAACAGCACAAAATAATAAGAGCAGGTCAAGCAACTCCGCTTTTATGGATATGCCGCTTAAAGGTGCAGTTGTAGCAACCCTTCATAATAAACAAATAACACAATAATATTTACTCAAATAATTCATAACTATTACACATGGAAAATAATAATATCAAACAAGGGTTAACGTATGGTATCGTGGGTGGCCTAATTTTTTTAGTGCTTTTATTTGGTTTATGGGCTGTAGGTTCTGTAGAAAATTTTGTGGCTGTTACTGGAGTAACCACTTTTATTCCTTACCTCTTTATCATTTTACTCGTATTAGGATTTAAATTAAGAAAAGACAATGGTGGCCTCTATTCTTTTAAAGAAGCCCTGCAATTTACTTTTGTTGCTTATGTGGTGTTTGCACTCATAGAAGCGGTTGGCAATTATACACTTTTTGCACTTGTGGATCCTGACATGACTGCTAAAGTGATGGAAATTAGTATTGCCAAAACATTACAAATGATGGAAAAATTTGGTGCATCTGAAGCCCAAGTTGAAGAAACCATAAAAAGAATGCAAGCCGAACCAAAAATTACATCTTTTAAGCAAGTGTTTTTGGGACTTGGTTTAGCAATCGTATTCAATTTTGTTAAAGCACTCATTTTGTCAGTTATTATCAAGAAAAACGAAGAAGTACCTGATCAAATTTAATCACATGCAAGTATCTGTTGTAATACCCCTTTTTAATGAAGATGAATCACTGCCCGAATTGTGTAGTTGGATTTCGCGTGTGATGGATCAAGAGCAATTGTCTTATGAGGTTATCCTTATTGATGATGGCAGTTCCGATAATAGCTGGGATGTTATTACACAAATAAGTGCAGCCAATCCATCATTTAAGGGTATTCAATTTCAACGCAATTACGGAAAATCTGCTGCATTAAATGAAGGTTTTAAAGCAGCACAAGGCGAAGTGGTGATTACCATGGACGCTGATATGCAAGATTCTCCAGATGAAATTCCAGCATTAAGAGATATGATTATTAATGGTGGATTTGACTTAGTTAGTGGATGGAAGAAAAAAAGATTTGACAATACACTTACTAAAAATATTCCTTCAAAATTATTTAATGCTGTAGCACGTAAAAGTTCAGGCATCAAGCTTAACGACTTTAATTGTGGACTAAAAGCCTACAAGAATAAAGTTGTAAAGAGCATAGAAGTATACGGCGAAATGCACCGATATATACCTATTTTGGCTAAAGGCAGTGGGTATAAAACCATTGGAGAAAAAGTAGTAGAGCACAGAGCTAGAAAATATGGTGTTACCAAATTTGGTTGGCAGCGTTTTGTAAATGGATTTTTAGATTTAGCCACTATCCTATTTTTAGGAAAGTTTGGTAAACGCCCCATGCAGTTTTTTGGCTTATTGGGCACTTTGTTTTTTTTAATTGGATTTGGTGCTAGTATTTACCTGGTTCTTGCAAAATTTGCTAGCCAAGATTTTTCTTTAACCAATCGTCCTGCGTTTTACATTGCCCTTACCACTATGGTCATTGGTATGCAACTCTTTTTAACGGGCTTTGTTGCCGAACTAGTAGCTCGTAATGCTACAGAAAGAAATGTGTATTTAATCGCTTCAAAGATTGGTTTAGATAAATAGTTCATAATTTATTGTTATGAAAAAAAAGGTAGTCATTATCGGTTCCGCTTGGCCATTAAGGGGCGGAGGTATCGCTACTTTTAATGAAAGGTTAGCCAAACAATTTATGGATGAAGGTCATGAAGTAATCATTTACACCTTTTCATTACAATACCCCTCTTTTTTATTTCCTGGGAAAAGCCAATATGCTACTGAACCTAAACCACTTCATTTAACCATTAAGGAAGTTGTTAATTCAGTAAATCCATTTAACTGGGTTCGTATTGGTAATGAAATCAATAAAATGGCACCTGACCTTGTGGTGGTTAGATATTGGATTCCATTTATGGGCCCCTGTCTAGGAACGATTGCTTCAATTATCAGAAAAAATAAAACGTCTAAAGTTGTTTGCATTGCTGACAATGTGGTACCACACGAGAAGCGTCCATTAGACACCCTCTTTACGAAATACTTTGTAGGTCAAGTAGATGCTTTTGTTACACTTAGTGAAAAAGTTCAAAAAGACCTTGCCCTGTTTACGCAAAAACCATCTGCCACTGTGGTGCATCCACTTTACGATAATTTTGGTGAGCCTATTTCAAAGTTAGAAGCTAGAAAAAAATTAGCATTAGACGCATTTGATCCGATTATTTTATTTTTTGGTTTTATTAGAGCATATAAAGGGCTTGATCTTTTGTTGAGGGCACTAGGGTATTTAAAAAAGCAAGGAAAAATTATCCCTACCCTCGTTATTGCTGGTGAATTTTACGATAAAAAAGAACCTTACTTACAAATTATAGCGGAAGAAGATCTAACAAACGATGTTATTGTAAAAAGTGACTTTATCGCAGATACGGATGTACGCAATTACTTTTGTGCCACCGACTTTGTGATACAACCATACAAAAATGCCACGCAATCAGGTATTACACCACTCTGTTTTCATTTTAATAAACCCATGCTTGTAACGAATGTTGGTGCACTAGCTGCCATGGTGCCAAATGATGTTGTGGGTGTAGTTGCAGAGCCTGATTATGTTTCTATTGCGCATGGAATTGAAAAACTATATGCATTGGGTGAGACTCATTTTACCTCTGCCATCGAAATAGAAAAGAAAAAATACAATTGGAATCAATTAACCCATCAAATATGGGATCTAATATCATAATACTATGT
>JAOASV010000208.1 GCA_030158535.1 Sediminibacterium sp. | reverse complement strand
ATTTTTGGATGAGCCCCTTTTTACTAAATAGCAGCTTAAGCATTAGGACGTATGTACCAAATTGAATGCATATGCCCCACCAGCCCATCTTCCCAAAAGGAATATGGATGATCAATCCCATTGCGATCAATAAGATCAGAAAAATAAATAAATGGAATCCGTAAAACCATTTCACGCTTTTACTCAATCGGTCAGATTGTTCTAATAAAGGTGCCATGTGTGCCGCAACAAGGATGGCTGCCAAAGGAAACACTACAAAAATATAATGCGGCAATTGGGCTTGACTTCTTGATAAAACTAGATAAGTTAAAAAGAATCCAAAAAAACTAATTCGTTCAACAGACACTTTGAATAAACCCTCTTTGACAATAGTGCCTATTTTAGCTACAAATGCCCAAAGGAAAATAAAGATCCAAGGCAGAAAACTCCAAAGCATATTCTCCAATAAGAAAGTTGGATAACTCATTTCATGATAATAATTCTCCCCGGTGTACCTTCCAAAACTTTGGGTCCAATAGTAAAATTTCAATCCCGATTCAATAGGTATATTGTTGATTAATTTGCCGGGATGTAAATCATACTGTTGGTATAAGCCCCAACTCATAGGCAATAATAAAACCCCAATGATAAGGAGACCTACTATATAAATAGGCTTGAAAAAATAAACCCATTTTTTCTCAAAAAACCATTGTGGCACAAAAGCCAATACAGGCACCACCAATGCAATTGGCCCCTTGGTCATCATCCCCCCTGCAATCGCAACCATGGCCCACACAAAATCAGCCCAATGATCGGAATCCTCCCATTTTGCAATCAACCAAATGCTTAAAGCGACCCATCCCATTAACATGGTATCTGTTCTTACATCATGCGCAATCAAGAAAAAAGCCTGACAACTAGCTAGCACCAACACCGCTAAATAAGCAACAGTTTGATTGTATTTTAATTGAGCGAATTTAAAAGTAGCATAGAGTGCAAAACCAAGGAAAATCAACGATGGTAAACGATAAGCCCAGTCATATATACCAAATATTTTCATAGATAAAGCAGACAACCAAAATAACATGGGTGGCTTATCTAAATAATCTTTTCCAAGGTCATATACTTGAAGGAAACTATTTCTTTCAAGCATTTCTCTACTGATAGACGCATACTGTGCTGCGTCGATATCCATTAATGGGATTGCAAAAGCGCCAATGACTTGTACGCCTATGATTGCAGATAGTAATAACCAGAAAGTATTTTTATGCATCAGGGTTTATTTTTTAAATTGTATCGGCCCTGCCCATTTCAAATAAAGCTTTGCTATAAAATAACCTGAAACCAATCCAATGATGGTTCCTCCAAGAATATCCAATGGATAATGCACCCCTACATATACTTGAGCAAAAGCAATCAAGCCTGCCCAAACAAAAAAGTATTTAGTAACTCTTTGCTTTGCAATGCCCCAGGAAATAAAAATAAACATAGCTAATCCAAAATGATTGGCAGCATGGGAGGATGTGAAACTAAATCCACCCGAACAATGGTCTAATAAAAGCCTTGTTTTGCCAAAGAGTGCAGGGTCATTACAGGGTCTTAATCGATGAAAAAGGGGTTTGAAAATACTGCTACTCACCTGATCTGTAATACCCACATTAATCAAAGCAAATAACAACCATTTCCAGGTTTTCCAACCTATCTGATACCCCATCCATCCTAGCAAAACAACATACAAAGGAATCCAATTATTAGAATGTCTTGTCCAAGGTAGGATGGTATCCAATAATGGATGGTGCCAAACCCCATTGATTTGATAAAACAATGCTTGGTCGATGTCCTTAATTTGTTGAAAAATACTTAGCCCCATGGGGTAAAGATACAAGGAAGTGGAAAAATTTAAAGTAA
>JAOASV010000207.1:348-8069 GCA_030158535.1 Sediminibacterium sp. | reverse complement strand
ATTGATACGCCTGAAAATATGGCGGAGACCGCGGCAAAATTTGTAGCTGATGGTGTGCGCATGATAAAGATAAAACTAGGTAAAGATCCTGCAACAGATATTGCGCGCATTCAAAAAATTAGAGCAGCCGTTGGACCGGGTATTATACTTCGCATAGACGCCAATCAGGGTTGGTCTTATGATGACGCTGTTACGGCGCTTACCGGACTTGGCGCTTATGATATTCAGTTTTGCGAGCAACCCATGCGAACTTTTAACGATCATTTACTCCCCGCGCTTTGCAGCATTTCTCCCATTGCAATTATGGCAGACGAAAGTGTATACACCCACCATGATGCAGAAAGAATCATTGCTAATAAAGCATGCGCATCTATCAATATTAAACTTGCCAAAAGCGGCGGTATTAAAGAAGCGCTTGTCATCAATAAAGTTGCGGAAGCTGCAGGCATCCCTTGTATGATGGGTGGCATGTTAGAAAGCAGGCTTGCCCTTAGTGCAAAAGTGCATTTGGCCACAAGTCTTGACAATATCAAATACTACGATTTAGACACCTGTTTACTTGGGCACAAAATAGATCCAGTTATTGGAGGCGCCAAGTATAATGGCATGCATTTGGAACTATCAAACGAGCCAGGTATTGGCGCCGATGTTGACCCTGCATTTTTACAAACACTAGAACATGTTGTTATCTAGTTTGAACTGCATGAACAAATTACGGAGTGGCTTTGTTACATTTGCTATAAATACAATTTACCATGGAAGCAAAAAAAGCGAGTGAGAGTTTTATTGTAATGAATGAATTAGTTCTTCCAAACGATACCAATACTTTTGGTAATTTAATGGGAGGACGACTCATGTACTGGATGGATATTGCATCTGGTATGGCTGCAGGCAAACATTGTAACCTGCCTAGCATGACCGCTTCTGTAGATAATTTAAGTTTTAAAAATCCAATAAAGCTTGGTAATATTGTTCACATAGAAGCACATGTGTGTAGAGCGTTTACCACTTCTATGGAAATCTATGTAAAAGTGTGGGGGGAAGATTTACAAAAGCAAGAAAAATACGAAAGCAACGAAGCCTATTTTACATTTGTTGCACTAGACCCTAATAACAGACCTACTGCTGTTCCGCAATTGATTCCAGAAACTGATTTTGAAAAAAGATTGTTTGACGGCGCGCTTAGACGCAGACAACTTCGTTTGATTCTTGGAGGAAAAATGAAGCCAGATGATGCCAATGAATTAAGGGCGTTGTTTATAAAAGAGTAATTACTTACCCATTTGCGCAAGTAAATGATGTCTGCCTTTTAACATGTAATCTTTACTTTGCTCTATCGCGTCCATTACCTGAGAAAGAATTTCCTCTACCGGTGCTGTATAATCAATCACCATGGGCTCTTTAAACCTTACTGATAAAACAGTTCCGCGCTTTTTAAATGCCAAACCTTTTTTATCAAATGCTCTCCAAAAACCATTAATCACCACAGGTATTACAACGGGCTGATTGTTTTTAATGATATGCGCAGTGCCTTTACGGCCGGGTGCAAATGGCTTTGTGGTTCCTTGTGGAAATGTAATTACCCAACTATGGTGTAAGGCCTGATCAATTTTTTGCGTATCGGCGCTATCTCTTTCACGAGACACATCTTTTCCTTCGGCACGCCAAGTTCTTTTAACGGTAAGGGTACCGCAAAGCTTAAATAATTTAGTAAGCCAATTGGCATTCATGGTTTCTGCTGCAGCTACCATGTACACATTGGTAAATGGGTTGAGTAAATAAAATGGAAGGCCTAGGCGGTTGTGTTTTCTCCATTTAACAGCACAAAAAATATGAACGAAAGCAATTACATCGGCAAAATAAGTTTGATGATTGCTTACAAATAAAACGTTCTTTTTTGGGAGGTTGAATAAATTTTCGGTTCCCTCTATTTTTACTTTATTGATTAATACCAAGCCAGGATATGTAATAAAACCAACCACCGCATATAGCACCGTACGAATGATCCGAATATGTCTAAATCGATCTATTAATTTCATAACTACACATTAAACATGCAGTGCAAAATAAGGAATGTAAACAAATTGTTATGCTTTTGTTTAAAATTGTAGCAGTTTAGGTTAAATTACAGGCTAGTAGACATATTTTTGTGTATAAATAATAGCAGCATGCAACTTGACACGGTAATATTTGACATAGATGGGCTTTTAGTAGACAGTGAGCCTTTGTGGAATCATGCTGCTGCTGAAGTGTTTAAACAGTATGGCGTTAACTTAACGGAAGAACAATACAATACAACCACAGGACTTCGTACCAAAGAATTTGTACAATGGTGGTTTAACTATTTTAATATTGGTGACACTGAACTAAGAGTGGTAGAAAAAAAGATTGTCGATTTAGTTCTACAAAAAATTGAAACAACGGGTAATGTAATGCCGGGTGTGCCTTATATTTTTGATTTTTTTGAGAAAAGAAATTTCAAAATTGGACTTGCAACATCGTCGCCACCTGAACTAATTGAACTTGTTATTAAAATGACGGGGATTGGACCATACGTTAAAGCAGCGGCTTCTGCCGAAGACTTACCTTATGGTAAACCCCACCCACAAGTGTATTTAAATTGCGCGAGTATGCTTGGCTCCCACCCAACGCACTGTCTTTGTTTCGAAGACTCTTTTAATGGACTGGTTGCCGCAAAAGCAGCACGCATGAAATGTGTGATTGTGCCGCATGTAACCCAACAAAAAGATGAACGATTTGGCGCTGCGGATTTAAAAATTTCTTCGCTTCAAAATTTTGGCGAGCTGCATTTAAATTTAGTGAGCTAGATTTTTTGCGCGCATCCGCGCGCAACACCCACAAAAATTGCGCGATCTGCAAATCAGCAAAAACATTTACAAGATATACCAAACAAAAATGCCCCGCTACGCGGGGCATTTTGCATTCTATAAAAATTTCTCGAACCTTAGTTTTTTAAGTTAGGGTGTGGAGCAGATGTTACACCTGTTGCAGCCTCTGTTGTGCCAAACAAAGTAACAATAAGCTCGTTGCCTACTACACCAGCGTTGTAGATAAATCTACTTTCAGATACGCCTTGTTTTTCAGTTAAATATTTAACTACTGCGTTAACACGGTCCCAACTTAATTGCTGAGCAGATTTTGACGTGTAGCCATAACCTGATACGCGAATATTACAGTTTGGATTGGCGTTTATTTTAGCAGCAACCGCAGCTAATGTTTCTGTGGCTTCTTTAGAAAGCTTGGCTTTGTTTCTATCAAAAACGATGGTTGATAATTCGCCAATTTCACAAAGTGATTCACTATTTGTTTTTAAGTTACTTACCATTTCCTTTACTTCTTTGCAACAAGCAGGCTCTGGACAAGTACCTACGCCGTCATTGTTTACAGGGAAGCATGATTGAAGGGTAATAAGCTCTTTGTCTTTATAATCTGGAACACCATCACCATCTGTGTCTTTAGCACGGCCGTGTGCATCTACTGCAACACCTGCTGGTGTATTTGGCTCTAGGTCAAACTGATCTGTAACGCCATCATTGTCTACGTCAGGTAATTTAACCTTAGGTAGTTTCATGTGCTTAGGCGCGTTGATTTCCTGGTATAAATAATTGTTAGGGTTAAGCCACCAAAGTGGTGCTACTTTTCTAGAACGGTCACCAATATTGATGTTAATTCTTGCTGATGTTTGTCCTAAATAATCATTGCTATTACCTGCTTTTACTGCATCTAGGTAATCATATCCTGAAGCAGAAAAAGTAAAGCGCTGCTCAAGGCCTACACTAATTACATCGCTTAGTTTAAATGAGATACCCCCACCTGCGCTAAAGCTGTTATAGATAGCATATGATTTTCTATTATTGATAGAAGTACCTAAGCCAGTCGTTAACAAACCTTCTTCGCTATCTGGAAGTCCTTGACCATAAAAAATACGGTAACCACCAGCCTGAGCACCAGGCGTAGCTGTTTTGTACATCACTTTTGAACCTGTAAGGCTATATCCGGCTAATACATAAACATTTGTTTTAGGATTTGCTCTGTAATAGCTAAGTGAATTTAGAGATGCAATTACATCTACCCCAAATTGACGCGTTTTGGTTTTAAACGGTACTCTATTTTGAGTCAGTTGATAGGTGTTTGGCTCACCAGAACTATTTAAATCGGCAATGCTTGCACGCAATGAAAAAGTATGGTTAAGTGCCTTTCTTACAGATACAGATCCACCAAAACCTGCTTTTGATTTAACGTCGGCAGACATGGTAGCAACCCCTAATCCAAAACCCAATTCCCACTGACTGCGTGGTTTGGCCGGGTAAGGAAACACGTTATTGATAAACTCATTACGCTGTGGTTGATTTTTTACTGCCACTTTTGAAGAATCTCTCCAATCCCATCCAAAATCTGTTTGTGCGAAACCAACGGTACTCACTAGAAGTGCTAGTGCGCCCATTAAAACTTTTTTCATGCTTGCCATAACTTATTGAATTAATTATAATACAAAATTACTCTAAATAACATAGAACCAAGAACTAACTATGCTTTAGACATTGTTAAAAGTGTAAATACTAAGAGAAATACGCTAATAAGAGGCTTTGGAGGGGCATTTCGCTGCTTTTAGTTCGTTAAATTCTGCCCAATCCTGTCTATATTGCAGCCCAATAAGCAATGGAATTAGCCAAAAAAGTAATATCAAAAGAATTAGCGCTGTTTGAGGTTCACTTCAGGGAAGCCATGAAAAGCAGGGTTGCGCTCCTAGACCGCATCATGCAGTACATTGTGCGCCGCAAAGGAAAACAACTGCGCCCTATGTTTGTGTTACTCAGCGCAAAACTAGGCGGCGACATAAACGATTCGACCTACCGTGCTGCTTCATTAGTTGAACTACTGCATACCGCAACGCTTGTTCATGACGATGTAGTGGATGAAGCAAACGAACGCAGGGGCTTTTTTTCAATCAATGCTTTATGGAAAAATAAAATCGCCGTTTTAGTGGGTGATTATTTGCTTTCAAAAGGACTCTTACTTTCTTTAGACAACAAAGACCACCGCGTACTTCAATTACTTTCTACGGCGGTAAGACTGATGAGTGAAGGCGAATTATTACAATTGGAAAAATCGCGCAAGCTTAATTTAGACGAATCTATTTATTACGAAATCATTGGAGGCAAAACAGCGTCACTACTGGCATCATCATGTGCAGCAGGCGCTTCGACCACTTTTGACAACGACGACGCCATCGAAAAAATGCGCCTCTTTGGAGAAAAAGTAGGTATGGCTTTTCAAATTAAAGATGACCTATTCGACTATAGCAGCGAAGCAGTTGGTAAACCAACGGGCAACGATATCAAAGAAAAGAAATTAACGCTACCCCTTATTTATACACTTAACAATTGTGATGCGGCACTACGTAAAAAAATTATCTACATCATCAAAAATCAAAATACGCAAAAGGATAAAGTTGATTTTGTACTGGATGCCGTAGAAAATTTTGGAGGCATTACCTATGCAACAAATAAAATGTTTGCATTTAGAGATGAGGCCCTAGAAATCCTCCACAGCTTTCCTGCATCCGAAGTGCGCGAGGCTTTAGAAGAACTTGTTAGGTATACAACCGATAGAAAATATTAATGGAAAAAAGGTGGACGATAGTAGCATCCGATGCATTAAAAACGGAGGCCTTACAAGCCGCCCTGTCTATCAATAAAACCATTTGTAGCATATTAGTAGCAAGAGGTATTGAAACCTTTGAAATTGCAAAAGATTTTTACAGACCTAAGCTTTCGGACCTACACGACCCTTGGCTCATGAAAGACATGGACAAGGCCGTTACACGCATTTTAACTGCGCGTGATACAAACGAAAGAATACTTGTTTTTGGAGATTACGATGTAGACGGCACCACGGCTGTTGCTAGCATGTACCAGTTTATTTGTGGCATTCATGACAATACCGATTATTATATTCCCCACCGCTATAAAGAAGGGTATGGTGTTTCTAAAATGGGTATCGATTACGCCAAAGAAACGGGTTGCACTTTGATTGTATCGCTAGACTGCGGTATAAAATCTACCGATCTTATTGCATATGCAAAAACATTAGGCATTGATTTTATTGTTTGTGATCACCACTTACCCGACCCTATTTTGCCACCAGCGGTTGCCATTTTAAATCCCAAACAAATTGACTGCCCTTACCCATACAAAGAATTATGTGGTTGTGGCGTGGGTATTAAATTAATGATGGCGCTTGCGCAAAAGTTACAACTACCGGAAGATAGCTATCTTACTTATTTAGATTTAGCAGCCACTGCAATTGCTGCAGACATCGTACCACTTACTGGTGAAAACAGAATTTTAGCCTACTACGGACTTGAAAAAGTAAATCAAAATCCATGCCCCGGTATTAAAGCCTTACTCCAACTTTCTAAAGTGGAGAAAAAAATGCTCCTTACCAATTTAGTATTTGTAATTGCGCCACGCATCAATGCGGCTGGTCGTATGGATGATGCAAAAAAAGCAGTGCAACTTTTTATTGAAAAAGACGCTACTAAAGCACTTGAATTTGCACAAATGCTTCAGTCCGATAATTTAGATAGACGTGAAGCCGATAGCAGCATTACAGAAGACGCCCTTGCACAAATCATAAACGACCCATCGCATGCGGGTAAAAAAACAACTTTTGTATACCAAGAAAGTTGGCATAAAGGTGTGGTAGGCATTGTGGCGAGTAGACTGATAGAAACCTATTATAGGCCCACGATTGTGTTAACTAGAAGCGGAGATATTGCTGCAGGCAGCGCACGCAGTGTGGTTGGGTTTAATTTATATGAAGCCATACATGCTTGCCGTGAACATTTAATTGGCTATGGCGGGCATTTTGCCGCCGCCGGCATGACCCTGCTTCCAGAGAACGTTCCAGCCTTTGCGGCGGCGTTTGAAACAGCTGTTGCAGCTCAAATTACCGACGACTTACTTATACCAGAAATTGTTATTGACGCACCTATTTCCTTTAAAGAAATCAATCAAGGGTTTTATAATATTTTATCTCAAATGGAACCTTTTGGCCCTGAAAATATGAAGCCCGTATTTATTGCTAGAGGCGTTAACAATACTAGTTATTCAAAAATTGTAAAGGAGCAGCATATCCGTTTTGTATTACAACAAGACGGTATTACGCTATCAGGTATAGGATTTAAAATGGCTGATAAATTTGCACTACTACAAATGAATCAGCCATTAGATATTGTTTTTACACTTGACGAAAATGAATGGAATAATGAAAAAACCATTCAGCTCAAAATGATTGACCTTCGCCTCAGTGCTTAACCGCGCTTTTTAATTACGCTTATTTATTTTGTAATAGATCTACGCTTCTATTGATGAAGTTGGTTAAATCATTCCCTTTTAATAACCCTTGAGAAAGTAAAGCAAGGTCTGCTAAATTACGCACCTGACTTTTTTGCAAATCGGTATTGCCTTCTTTTAATAGGGTCTGATAAATTGGGTGATTACCATTAACCGTTAAGGTTACTTCATCCGGCATTTGCGCATAAAATGCAGTCATACCGCCACCTACGCCAGCCATGTCTTTCATACGGCGCATAAACTCTGGCCTGGTTGCTACTACCGGTGCGCTATCAGCGCTTAATCCTTTAACCTCGGTGGTAACGTGTAAATCCGCAATTTGTAAATTAAATAGTTCCTTTA
>JAOASV010000207.1:0-338 GCA_030158535.1 Sediminibacterium sp. | reverse complement strand
TTTTTTGGATCTAATTCTTTTAACATGTCAATTTTGCTTAATACAGATTCGTTAGACTCCTGCTTGTCAATTAAATTATCAACGATATCAGCGTCAACTCTTACAAAAGTGACGTTCTCCCATTTCATTTCCATATTGTTAATGAAAGCAGAGTCTACCAGGGTTTCCATTTTAACAACGGTATATCCTTTTTTAGTAGCCGCCTGAATGTATGCGTCCTGCTGAACAGGATTGGTGGTATATAAAACAACTTGTTTGCCGTCTTTGTTTTTTTGGGTAGCCTCGGTTAAGGTTTTGTACTCCTCTAGGGTATGGAATTTACCAGTGGTGTCTTCCAT
>JAOASV010000206.1 GCA_030158535.1 Sediminibacterium sp. | reverse complement strand
TCTATTATGTTAATACGAAAAATAATAGATAAAAATAAAGCAGCTCATGAAGGTATTTGGAATAAAGATGCAAAAGGAAGTTTTGAATTAAGAGGAAAAACATTGGGCCTTATTGGTTATGGTAATATTGGAACACAAACAAGTATTATGGCCGAAGCAATGGGCATGAAAGTTAAATTTTATGACATTGAAACTAAATTGCCATTAGGGAATGCACAATCTGTTAAAACATTAAAAGAATTAGTTAGCACTTCAGATATTATTTCATTACACGTTCCAGAAACAAATCAAACAAAAAATTTGATTAGCAAAACGGTATTGAAACAATTTAAACAGGGTGCTATTTTAATAAACTATGCAAGGGGAGAAGTAGTGGATTTAGATGCTTTAACACAGGCATTACAAGAAAAACAAATTGCCGGTGCTGCAATAGATGTATTCCCAGTTGAACCAGAAAAAAACGGCGATAAATTTGAATCTCCGTTACAAGGTTTATCTAATGTATTATTAACACCTCATGTGGGCGGTAGTACCGAAGAAGCACAAGAAAATATAGGCGAAGATGTTAGTATAAAACTATACCAATACTTAGAAAGGGGCGTTTCTAATGGCTCTCATACTATTCCTTCAATAAGTTTACCCCCAGTTGATAACGCACACCGTATTTTACATATTCATCATAATGTACCAGGCGTATTAAGTGCAATTAATACAGTGATGTCTAAAAATAAAATCAATATTGTAGGGCAGTACCTAAAAACTAATGAAGATATTGGCTATGTTGTTTTGGACGTAGATTCTAAATTGTCGAAAAAAGCAATTGATTTATTAAGAGATGTGAAACATACTATTCGTGTGAGAATGTTGTATTAATATAGTCTTAATTTTTCTTTATTTTTCTTACATAAGATATACTTAAACCAGTGGCTTTTGCAATTTCATGGACAGGCGCTTCTTTGTTTCTAAGCTCTTGTAATAATTGAATCCGCATATTTGAAATTATAGTGCCTGGTTTTTCAGGGTAAGTTATCGTATAAAGTTTACGTAAGTTAATATCAAAATGTTCATTGATATTCTTAATACTTACTGTAGAAAGGTGCTCTTTTATATAAGCTTCTATGGTTGCTTTATTTAAAGTATTTTTTAATTTTTCCGCATTGCTATCTTCAACAACGTTATCTAATTTCTTTTTCAAAAATAATAGTACAATAATAAGTATTAAAATAACTAGCATCGAAAAAGCAAATAAATAGTATCCATTTCTATTCTTAGACTCATCGTTTGAATTGTTTATAGCAGTTTGAATTATTTTATTTACTTTGTCTTTTGCTATAATATATAATCCATTAATAGTCCCCGCGTAAATAGTGTTATTTATCATTGCAAGCGCATATCTATTAAACTCTACGCCCTTTATAAGTACATTTTTCTTTTTTGTATCTAAGTTATAATGATATAAACCTAGGTTAGTACCAATCAATAATTCCTTATCACTGATTGACAAAAGTGTATGAGGTTCAATAAATGATTCCAATAGCATTCCGATTCCATTTTTACTTGCACTATAGAGTTCGTTTTTTGTCAGGATATAATAGCTTCTATTGTAAAATAAGCCCGACATTATATTTGATTTAAACGTTACAATTGTTTCAGCCACCTTACTAAAAGGATTGTAATTGATTAATTGGTTGCCAACACAAAAATGAATGACGAAATAGGTGGTTACTGAATTCATATTATTAGGATGAATCAACACAGTAGGGTCGTTGGTTTCATTTTTGTATACCTGCAAAACATGCTTAAAATCAGGGCTTACTTCGAACAAGCCTTTAGTACTTGCCAAATAGTACTTTTTAGTTGGGGGGACATATTGAATATCATACACACTACCAA